>JAFBAG010000033.1 GCA_019247925.1 Pseudolabrys sp. | reverse complement strand
CGGCCGATGCGGATATCGTTCTGAAAGTACGGCGTCCGTCGAAGGGTGAGATCGCGCATTACAAGAAAGGCGCGCTGGTCGTCGCCATCATGGACCCTTATGGCAACGACGATGCGCTCAAGCAGATGGCGGAGGCCGGGCTTGTCGCCTTTGCTATGGAATTGATGCCGCGAATCACCCGCGCCCAGTCGATGGACGTGCTGTCCTCGCAGGCGAACCTCGCCGGCTATCGCGCCGTGATCGAGGCGGCCGAGCAATATGGCCGCGCGCTGCCGATGATGATGACGGCGGCCGGCACCGTGCCGGCGGCGAAAGTTTTCATCATGGGCGTCGGCGTCGCCGGCCTGCAGGCCATTGCGACGGCGCGCCGGCTCGGCGCCATCGTCACCGCGACCGACGTCCGCCCGGCCACGAAAGAGCAGGTGGAGTCGCTTGGCGCGAAATTCCTGGCGGTTGAGGACGAGGAATTCAAGAACGCGCAGACCGCGGGCGGCTACGCCAAGGAAATGTCCAAGGAATACCAGGCGAAGCAGGCTGCGCTGACGGCCGAGCACATCAAGAAGCAGGACATCGTCATCACCACCGCGCTCATTCCGGGCCGGCCCGCGCCGAAGCTGGTGTCTAAGGACATGGTGGCTTCAATGAAGCCCGGTTCGGTGCTGGTCGATCTTGCCGTCGAGCGCGGCGGCAACGTCGAAGGCGTGCGGGCGGGCGAGGTGGCGCTGGTCAATGGCGTCAAGATCGTCGGCCACATCAACATGCCGGGGCGCCTCGCGGCGTCGGCGTCGGCGCTCTACGCCAAGAACCTCCTCACGTTCCTCGAGACCATGATCGACAAGAAAGAAAAGAAGCTCGCGATTAATTGGGACGACGAATTGATCAAGGGCACGGCACTGACGCGGGACGGCAAGGTCGTGCATCCCAATTTTCAGCCGAAAGGCGCATAGACAATGGAAGCCATCAGCCCGTTCGTCTTCCAGTTCTCGATCTTCGTGATGGCGGTTTTCGTCGGCTATTACGTCGTGTGGTCGGTGACGCCGGCGCTGCACACGCCGCTGATGTCGGTGACGAACGCGATCTCCTCCGTGATCGTCGTCGGTGCGCTGCTCGCGGTCGGCGTGCCGCTCGCGACCAATTCAAACGGCCCGCTCTGGGCGCGCATCCTCGGCTTCGTTGCGCTGATTTTCGCATCGGTGAACATCTTCGGCGGCTTCCTGGTCACCCAGCGCATGCTGGCGATGTACCAGAAGAAAAAGAAGTGACGAGGACATGAATACCCAAATGAAAAGGTCCTCGTCATCCCGGGCGCGGCGCAGCACGTCTTCGTGGCGCGCTGCTGAACCGGGATCCCGGCTCTGCGGTGCACCGTTTCACGCTGCACCGCGTCCGGGACAAGAGGTGCGCGCATGAACGCAAACATCGTCGCGCTGCTTTATCTCGTCGCCGGCGTTTTGTTCATCCTGGCGCTGCGCGGCCTGTCGAGCCCGGAGTCGAGCCGGCGCGGCAACCAGTTCGGCATGATCGGCATGGCGATCGCCGTGCTGACGACGCTGGCCGCGCATCCGCCAACCGACAATGTCGGCTGGGCCCTGGTCGCCGGCGGCATCGCGATTGGCGGCGGCATTGGCGCGGTGATCGCGCGCAACGTGCCGATGACGTCGATGCCCGAGCTGGTCGCGGCCTTCCACTCCCTGGTCGGCATGGCGGCGGTGCTGGTCGCGGCGGGTGCGTTCTATGCGCCGGAAGCCTTTGGCATCGGCACAATCGGCAACATTCACAAATCGAGCCTGGTGGAAATGGCGCTCGGCGTTGCCATCGGCGCGATCACTTTCACCGGCTCGGTCATCGCGTTTCTCAAATTGTCGGGCCGCATGTCCGGCGCACCGATCACGCTGCCCGGCCGCCACATCATCAACATCGCGCTCGCCGCCGCGCTGGTCTTCTTCATCTACGGGCTGGTCGTGTCGCAGAGCCAGATGGATTTCTGGCTCGTCACCGGCATCGCGCTTTTGCTCGGCGTGCTCATCATCATCCCGATCGGCGGCGCGGACATGCCGGTGGTGATCTCGATGCTCAATTCGTATTCGGGCTGGGCCGCGGCCGGCATCGGCTTCACGCTCGGCAATTCGGCGCTGATCATCACCGGCGCGCTGGTCGGCTCCTCGGGCGCGATCCTGTCTTACATCATGTGCAAGGGCATGAACCGCTCGTTCATATCGGTGATCCTCGGCGGCTTCGGCGGCGAGGTCGCGGCGGCGGGCGGGGCTGCGGAGCAGCGGCCGGTCAAGCTCGGTTCGGCGGAGGACGCCGCCTACATCATGAAGAACGCGTCCAAGGTCATAATCGTGCCGGGCTACGGCATGGCGGTGGCTCAAGCCCAACATGCTCTTCGGGAAATGGCCGACCACCTCAAGAAAGAAGGCGTCGAGGTCAAATACGCGATCCATCCCGTGGCAGGCCGTATGCCCGGCCACATGAATGTGCTGCTCGCCGAGGCCAATGTGCCCTACGACGAGGTGTTCGAGCTCGAGGACATCAACTCGGAATTCGCCCAGACCGATGTCGCGTATG
>JAFBAG010000289.1 GCA_019247925.1 Pseudolabrys sp. | reverse complement strand
GGCTCTGGCTCAGGAAGGTCTCGATGCGCGGCGGCTTGCGATCCTCGCCCGGCGATTGCGCCGCGCCGACGCGGCGATCGAGGCCGCGGCCGACCGCGCGACCGCCGAGCTGGCGACCGAAGTCGAGAGCCCACCATCGCGCTCTTTTGACGCGGCTCAGTTTGCGCGCTTGCCGGCTGAAATCGCTTTGCGCCTCGCGGCCCGCGCCATCACAAAATTCGGTACGGAGGGGCCGGTGGAGCTCGGCAAATTGGAAGCGCTTCTGCATGCCGCGCGGCCTTCGATTTCGGGGGCGGCCACAGGGCGTTTTCGCCGCAGTCTGGCCGGCGCGCTGTTCGATGTAGCCGATGGCAAGGTCACGATCACGACGGCCCCGGCGCGGCGAAAACCCAGCCAAAGTGCCGCACGGAAGGGGCAAGGAAAGTCCTTAACCACGGCGGGAAGGCTGTCTGCCAGACGCGCCAAAGCGCGATAAAATGCGGCGATTCTCGCGGCCAGTGCCATTGGCAGCGGGGGATGCCCTGCCTACATTGGGTCAGGGACGGACGCGAATTCGACACGGATCGCCGCTAGAAGGTCGAACGCAATAATCGGCCGCACCCCCAAGGACGGTTCATGAACGCCAATCTGCGCAATTTCGCCCTCTGGGTGATTATCGTTCTGCTGCTGCTCGCGCTGTTCGCGCTTTTCCAGAATCCTTCGCAGCGCACGACCGCTCAGGACATTTCATTCTCGCAGCTTCTCAACGAGGTCGATCAAGGCCGCGTGCGCGACGTACTGATCCAGGGGCCGGAAATCCACGGCACCTTCTCGGACGGCCGCGCCTTCAACACCTATGCGCCGAGTGATCCTTCGCTGGTGCAGCGGCTCTACGGCAAGGGCGTCTCAATCACCGCGCGTCCGCAGCAGGACAACGTGCCGTGGTTCGTGTCGCTGCTTGTCTCGTGGCTGCCTTTCATCGCGCTGATCGGCGTCTGGATATTCCTCTCGCGCCAGATGCAGGGCGCGGGCGGCAAGGCGCTCGGCTTCGGCAAGTCGCGCGCGAAGCTGCTGGCCGAATCGCACGGCCGCGTCACGTTCGAGGACGTCGCCGGCGTCGATGAGGCCAAATCGGATTTGCAGGAAATCGTCGAGTTCCTGCGCGATCCCGGAAAATTCCAGCGGCTCGGCGGACGCATTCCGCGTGGCGTGCTGCTCGTCGGTCCGCCCGGCACCGGCAAGACCTTGATCGCGCGCGCGGTCGCGGGCGAAGCCAATGTGCCGTTCTTCACCATCTCCGGCTCCGACTTCGTCGAAATGTTCGTCGGCGTCGGCGCTTCGCGCGTGCGCGACATGTTCGAGCAGGCGAAGAAGAATGCGCCCTGCATCATCTTCATCGACGAAATCGACGCGGTCGGCCGCCATCGCGGCGCCGGCCTCGGCGGCGGCAACGACGAACGCGAACAGACGCTCAACCAATTGCTGGTCGAGATGGACGGCTTCGAGGCGAATGAAGGCATCATCCTGATCGCCGCGACCAACCGGCCCGACGTGCTCGATCCCGCTTTGCTGCGTCCCGGCCGGTTCGACCGCCAGGTGGTCGTGCCGAATCCGGACGTCGTGGGCCGCGAAAGCATCCTGAAAGTTCACGTGCGGAAGGTGCCGCTGGCGCCTGACGTTAATCTCAAGACAATCGCGCGTGGCACGCCGGGGTTTTCGGGCGCCGATCTCATGAATCTCGTCAACGAAGCCGCGCTAATGGCCGCGCGCCGCAATAAGCGCATGGTCACCCAGCACGAGTTCGAGGACGCCAAGGACAAGGTGATGATGGGCGCCGAGCGCAAGTCGCTCGTCATGACGGAGGAAGAGAAGCTCCTTACCGCCTATCACGAGGGGGGCCACGCGCTTGTGGCGCTCAACGTCAAGGCGACCGACCCCGTGCACAAGGCCACCATCATTCCGCGCGGCCGCGCGCTGGGCATGGTCATGCAGCTTCCGGAGCGCGATAAATTGTCGATGAGCCGCGAGCAGATGACGTCGCGTCTGGCCATCATCATGGCGGGCCGCGTCGCCGAGGAAATGGTGTTCGGCAAGGAGAAGGTCACGTCCGGCGCGGCGTCGGACATCGAGCAGGGCACTAAGCTCGCCCGCATGATGGTGACGCGCTGGGGCCTGTCCGATGAGCTCGGTCCTGTCGCTTATGGCGAGAACCAGGACGAGGTATTCCTCGGCTATCAGGTCGCGCGCCAGCAGAACGTGTCGGAAGAGACGAGCCGCAAGATCGACGCCGAGGTGCGCAAGCTGGTCGAGACCGGGCTCAAGGACGCGACCGACATTCTCACGGAGAAGCGCGGCGATCTTGAGATCCTCGCCAAGGGTCTGCTCGAGTTCGAGACGCTGACCGGCGACGAGATCAAGGATCTAATCGCCGGCAAAAGGCCGAACCGCGAGACAGTCGTCGAGCCTTCGCAGCCGCGCTCGTCTGCGGTGCCGCCGTCCGGCAAGCCGCGGCCGCGTCCCGACGCGCCGACCGGCGATATCGCACCGCAGCCGCAGGGCTAACGAAATCCGCGTGCAGAACGCCCGCCTTCACCGGCGGGCGTTTTTGTTTGACTTGGATCAATGGCGCAAAGCCACCGTCTGCTTTAGTCCTCCGCGTCGCAGCAACGGAGGTTTGAATGAACAAGGCAATCCGACCCCACAGAGCCGGTTTGGCATTCGGCGGTGTCTTTAGCCTTTTTCACCTGGGCTGGGCGGCGCTGATCGCAGCAGGTCTTGCGCAACCGGCGATCGATTTCATTCTCTGGCTGCACATGATCAAGCCTTTTCTTATCGTAGAACCCTTCGATCTTGCGCGCGCTGTCGGTCTTGTCATCGTGACCGGATTGATCGGTTACGTATTGGGTGGCGTCTTTGCCCTGCTTTGGAATCGCCTGCACGGCTAGGCGAAGCCGGCGTCTGCTATAAGAGAGCATGCCGCTGCAAAACCGCGTCGATCCGTTCGGCGAGCTATTCGCGATGCGCGCCCGCGGCACGCTGATGGGCAATCGTGGCGGCAAAATCCACACCGATGACAAGACGCTGACGTCGCGGCGCTGGGCATCGCGGCAATGGATTTGCTGCGTGCTCGATTTCAAGAACCGCCATCGCAACGTTTGGGGACGCTATTACACCGAATTGTTCTTCCTCGACGAGCCGACGGCGTTCGCCGCCGGGCACCGGCCCTGCTTCGAATGCCGGCGTAAGGACGCGCGGGAATTCGCTGCGCGTTTTCCGTTGCGGGACGCGAGCGCGCCGCGCATGGATGCTGTGCTGCATGCTGAGCGACTCGACGGCAAGACGAAACGCCGGCACCGCCGGAAGGCCGAGACGTTGCCGGATGGCGCTTTCGTTGCGATTGGCGGCGCGGCCTATGCGGTGCGCGAGAAGAGGCTGCTGCGCTGGACACCATATGGTTACAAAGGAACGAGACCCCGGCCTCGCGGTTTTGTCGATGTCCTGACGCCGCCGTCGATCCTTGCGGTCTTGGAGCGCGGTTACGTACCGCGCTGGCACCGAGCGCTATGACGCGCTGACCGGTGGCGCTTCCGGCGAGGGCGGCACCCGCCGTGTCCACACGAACCAGATGATCGCGGCCATGACCGCCAGCATCGCGCCGACCAGTGCGACGCAGGCGACCCAGCCGGCCCAGACCCAGGCGAGCCCGCCGAGCGCCGCGCCAAACGCGCCGCCAATGTAAAAGCTCGTGACGTAAAGCCCCACCGCTGACGATTTTCCCGCCTTGGCCGTGATCGTCACATATCCGGTCGACACCGCCTGCGTAAGCAGGCCGCAGCCGGCGCACAGCGCGAGCCCGGCGACGATCGCCCAGATAGACGGCACCAGCAGCAAGATCGCGCCCACAAGCCAAGCCGCCAGCACGCGGATCATGAAGCGACGCCGGCCGTAATGCGTCACCGCGACGCCGACCCAGGGCGTCAACGTCACGCCGGTGAGATAAGTGACGAAAATTATGGCGAGCCAGGTCGGCGACAAATTGTAAGGCGGGCCCGCGAGCAGAAAACTGACGTAAGTAAAGGTCGCGATGAAATTGAACAGCACGCCAAAGCCGACCGCATAGGTCGCGACCAGTTGGCCGTTGCGGAAGTGCCGCAGCATCTGGCGCAGCGACTGGACGATGCCCTCGGACCGCACGAATTTGCGCTCGCGCGGCAATAGAAGCGCGACGGCAAATGCGCCGATGAGCGTCATCGCCGCCAGCACGAAGAAGGCCATCCGCCAGTCGCTGAGATCGGTGACAATGCCGGCGATGAAGCGGCCGCTGAAGCCGCCGAAGCTCGCCCCGGATGTGTAGATGCCGGCGGCCGCCGTCGCTTCTTCGCGCGGCCATTCCTCACCGATATAGGCGATGGTCACCGTGAAGATCGCGGGCAGCACCAGGCCCTGGATGAAGCGCCAGAACACCACAGCCTGGAGATCGGCCGCGAGCGCCACCATCACCGTAGGCACGGTGAGGAGAAACATCGCGGCAACGATGATGCGCTTGCGGCCGACCGTGTCAGCGGCCGATCCGGTGAACGGCGCCGTAAGCGCCACCGCCAGCGTGCTCGCGGTGATGATGTGTGCGATCTCCGCGGGACCCGCGCCGAATTCCACCGAGAGCAGCGGCAGGATCGCCTGCGGGGAATAGAGATTGATGAAGCAGCAATAGCCGGCAAGACCGACCGCCCATTGGCGCGCCGCAAGACCGGAACGTGATGTGACGGGAGCCATCAAGGTGTGCGCTCGGAAGCGGGCTTCCAGCTATGCACCGGAATGGCATGCGCGACCAGAGGCGAGGGACCTGCGGCCGCGCATGGCTGAGGGAATGTTGGCTTGACCGCCGCCGGTTCCCCCGGGACATTCGCGTGCCGCCGCGATGTCGGCCAACGAACTCAACGGGAGGCTTGCATGCTTGTCGACGCCAGAACCTACACGATCAAGCCGGGCTGCACGCCCGCCCAGCTCAAGGTTTACGAGGAGCTCGGCTTCCCGCTGCAGCTCAAATATATGGGCCAGCCGCTTGCTTACCTGCAGGCCGAAAGCGGCGAGCTCAACACGCTGCTGCACATGTGGGTCTATGACAGCGCCGCCGACCGTGAGCAGAAGCGCGCGGCGATGATGAAGGATCCGGCCTGGCACAAATATCTCACCGCCAACCGCGAGAACGGCTACATCGTCGGCCAGCGCAATTCTCTCATGACCCCGGTTTCCTTCGCGCCCATCAAGCGCTAGGCCAACGCGGTTTCTGCATCGCGCCCGATTTGATAGGTTGGGGCGAACAAGCGAGGACGAATGCGCTCGAACGACGGCACGCGGACCGGCGGCGAACTCCTGGTCGATCAACTTGTCGCGCACGGCGTGAAGCAGGCGTTTTGCGTTCCGGGCGAGAGCTATCTCGCCGCGCTCGACGCTTTCTACGACCGCAAGATCGATCTCATCGTCTGCCGCCAGGAAAGCGGCGCGGCCTATATGGCGGAGGCGGTCGGCAAAATGACGGGCCGCCCCGGCATCTGCTTCGTCACGCGCGGCCCGGGCGTGACGAACGCCTCGGGCGGAATCCATGTCGCCAAGCAGGATTCAACGCCGATGATCGTATTCGTCGGCCAGGTCGCGCGGGATATGCGCGAGCGCGAAGCCTTCCAGGAAATCGACTACCGCGCCGTGTTCGGCACGATGGCCAAGTGGGTGACGGAAATCGACGATCCGGCGCGCATTCCCGAGCTCGTTTCGCGTGCCTTCTATATCGCGACCAGCGGCCGGCCGGGTCCCGTGGTGATCGCGTTGCCCGAGGACATGTTGGTGGAGAAGGCGACGGTGCCGGACGCCGCGGCGTTCGAGCCGATCGAAACCTGGCCCGGCCTCACCGACATGAGCCGGCTTCAGAAAATGATCTGGGCGGCGGAAAAGCCGATCGCGCTTTTGGGCGGCAGCCGATGGTCGCAACAAGCTTGCGCCGCCTTCGCGCGTTTCGCCGAACGCTTCGCAATGCCGGTCGCCACGACGTTCCGGCGCGGGCATCTCTTTGACTCGATGCATCCTTGTTACGCCGGCGATCTTGGCATTGGGCCGAATCCGAAATTGCTGGCGCGCGTGAAAGCGGCGGACCTCATTTTGCTGGTTGGCGGGCGGCTCAGCGAAATGCCGTCGCAGAGCTATACGCTGCTCGACATTCCGAACCCGCAGATCAAGTTGGTTCACATTCATCCGGGCGCCGAGGAAATCGGCCGCGTCTATCGCCCGCATCTCGGCATCAACGCCTCGCCGACGGCTTTCTGCTCGGCGCTGGAAGGTTTGCAGCCGCCGAATGAGATCAAATGGCGCGGCGGCACCGAGATCGCGCACAACGATTATCTGACATGGACCGAGAAGGCGACCCAGATGCCGGGAGCCGTCAATCTCGGTGAGATCATGGTGTGGCTGCGCGGAAAATTGCCGGCCGATGTCATCATCACCAACGGCGCCGGCAATTTCTCCGGTTGGATCCACCGCTTCTTCCGCTTCCGCCAGTATAACGCGCATATCGGACCGACCTCCGGAACGATGGGTTATGGCGTTCCGGCGGCGGTCGCGCTCAAGCAGCTTTATCCGCAGCGGCCGGTGATCTGCGTTGCGGGCGACGGCGATTTCCTGATGGGCAACGAGTTCGCCACCGCGGTTCAATACAACCTGCCGATCATCGTTCTTGTTGCCGACAACGGCATCTACGGCACGATCCGCATGCATCAGGAGCGCGACTATCCGGGACGGCAGGTCGGCACCTACCTGAAAAATCCGGATTTCGCCGGCTACGCGCTGGCCTTCGGCGGACACGGCGCGGTGGTGGAGAAGACTGCGGATTTCCCGGCGGCCTTTGCGGCTGCGGTGGCATCCGGCAAGCCCTCGATCATTCATCTCAAGATCGATCCCGACGCGATCACGCCGTCGACGACGCTGACCGCCATTCGCGAGAAGGCTTTGGCGGGCGGCAACAAGCCCAGCGGCACGCACCGGTAGCGAGCGCGACAACCGAAGCTTGCGCGAATCGGCCTGAATGGCCATTCACTCGTTCATGCCGTATCGCCGCACCGAGAGCATCGTGCGCCGGCTCGCCGAACGCGAGGAAGCTATCATCGCCGCAGCGAGCGCTGCTGCCGCGGAAGGCGGCATGAATGCCGTTCAGATCGTCCCGGTGGCCGAGCGTGCCGGGATCGCCGCCGGCACTGTCTATCGCTACTTCGCTTCCAAGGACGATCTCATCGGCGAGATGGTCGGTTCAATCTCGATGCGCGAGCTCGCCGCGATGCGCGCCGCCGCCGACGCCGCACCCGGTCCCTTGTCCGCGCTCGCGACCGCGATCGCGACATTCGCGGCGCGCGCGCTGCAGGAGCGGCGCTTGTCCTGGGCGGTGATCGCCGAGCCGGTCGATGGCGAAGTCGGCGCGGCGCGGCTCGAATTCCGCAAGGCTTTGGCCGCGGAGATCGAAAAGCGCATTCGCGCGGCGATGGCGGGAGGCCATCTGCCCGATCAGGATGCGGCGATCGCCGCCGCCGCCGTGATCGGCGCGGTGATGGAAGGTTTGATCGGCCCGCTTGCGCCCGAGCGCAGCAATGAAGCGGTCAAAAATCGAGAAGCGGTGCAGATGGTGACGCTGCTTGCTTTGCGCGCACTCGGCATCATCGATGCGCGGGCGCGCGGCCTTGTCGCGCAGGCCAGGCTGCCGGAAGCGCCCTGACTATTTCTTTTTTCCGTCGGGCGCGAACGAGGCGAGATAGGCCCACAGGTCATTCGCCTCGGTTTCGTTCTTGATCCCAGGAAAGATCATCTTGGTGCCGGGAATTTTCGCCCGCGGGTCCTTGATGTATTCGATGAACACGTCCTTGCCCCAGGTGATGCCGGAATTCTTGTTCGCCTCGGAATAGGAATAGCCTTCAATGGTCCCGGACTTGCGGCCTTCGAGGCCGTTGAGCAGCGGACCGACCTTGTTCTTGGCTTCTTCGCCCACGGCATGGCACGGCAGGCATTTCTTGAAGGAATTTTCGCCCGCCTTGAGGTCCTGCGCCTGCGCCGCGGCCGGCAACAAGGTGACGAGCAAAACGGCGAAAATGAACCTGCGCATGGCGGACTCCGGCTTGGTGGGCGGCGATTTTTCGCCTCCCGGCGCGCTCTTGGCAACCCTATCTGTGCGGCGGCGATTGGCTGTATCGTGGCGGGGAGAAACGTCCAAGGACCGTCATGACCCTCAAGATGCCCGAGCCCGATCGCGCCGTGCTGGCGCGCAGGAAGCGCATCGTCGCGGCGCTCTCCGCGATCGTGCCGGGGGAGGGCGTCATTTCGCGCGAGAAGGAGCTCAAGCCGTTCGAATCCGACGGTCTTACGGCCTACCGGCAGACACCGATGGTGGTGGTGCTGCCGGAAACGACCAAGCAAGTCTCGGAAATCCTGCGCTATTGCCACGACGAGGGCATTCGTGTCGTGCCGCGCGGCGCGGGCACGTCGCTATCAGGCGGCGCGCTGCCGCTCGAGGATGGCGTGCTGCTGGTGCTGGCGAAGTTCAACCGGATTCGCGCCATCGATTTCGAAAACCGTATCGCCGTGGTCGAGCCGGGTGTCACCAATCTCGCGGTGAGCCATGCCGTGGCGCATGAGGGTTTCTATTACGCGCCGGATCCGTCCTCGCAGATTGCGTGCAGCATCGGCGGCAACGTAGCGGAAAACTCCGGCGGCGTGCATTGCCTGAAATACGGCATGACTACGAACAACGTCCTCGGCTGCGAAATGGTGCTGATGAATGGCGAGGTGGTGCGGCTCGGCGGCCCGCATCTCGACAGCGGCGGCTACGACCTGCTCGGCATCATCAACGGCTCGGAAGGTTTGCTCGCGGTGGTCACCGAAGTGACGGTGCGCATTCTCAAGAAGCCGGAAACCGCGCGCGCCGTGCTGGTCGGGTTCAAGTCGTCGGAAGGAGCCGGGGCCTGCGTCGGCAAGATCATCGGCGCCGGCATTATTCCGGGCGGGATGGAAATGATGGATCGTCCGGCGATCCATGCCAC
>JAFBAG010000213.1 GCA_019247925.1 Pseudolabrys sp. | reverse complement strand
CCTCAATTGAACTGAGCGTCATTGCGCCCTGCTACAACGAAGCCGCCAATATCTCGGCCCTTTCGGAACGAACGCTCACGACCTTCGATCGCCACGGCATCAAAGGCGAGCTCATTCTGGTTGACGACGCGAGCAAGGACGACACCGCGGAAATGATCCGCGCCGCATCAAACGCGGATTCCCGCGTGCGCCTCGCACAGCACGATCGCAACCGCGGACTATTCGGAGGCTGGCGCACGGGTCTGCGCGCCGCCAAGGGCCGTTACGTCTGTCTGATCGACGCCGATCTGCAAAACCCCCCCGAAGAGATCGCGCGACTCTTGCGGCAGCTAAAGACGGATACCGCTGACATCGTTCAAGGCGTTCGCAGTTCTATCGAGCGGGTGCGCGACGTACGCTATTACTCGAGCCGCATTCTCAATTTTCTGCTCAATACGACCTTCGCAATGTCCGCGGCCGACAACAAGTCCGGCTTCGTTTTGTGCCCGCGCGAAGTACTCGATGATGTCCTGGATTTCCGCGCCAAATACGCATTCCCGCACACGTTCTTGCGCGTGGCCGCCGAGCGCAAAGGATACAGCGTTGAGGAGGTCGAGACTTTATTCGATGCACGCAAAGCCGGGACGTCCTTCCTGCCTCACTTCGCGTGGAAAGCCTCGCTGCTCTCACTCGTCGATTTGGCCAGGGGGTTTCTCGATTTCAGGCTTTCACCCGCCGAGAACGACATCGACCGCTTTTTGCGCCGGCATCAGCCGCTGAGACAGCCCGAGCCTTATCGCGGCTGGCGCAAGATCTGGCTCGAGCTCTACTTCCTCACCATGCCGCTCCACAAGTGGATGATCGGCCGCCCTGCCCGGCGCTTGTTCTACGCTTTGCGACAGTCGCAGTTTCTTTCGCGGGAAGATCTCGACGCGTACCGCCTCTCCAAGCTGAAACGGGTGATCCGGCACGCTTACTACCACGTGCCCTATTACCGCCACGCCTTCGACGACGCCGGTGTCACGCCTGAAGCCATCACGCGTCTGGAAGATCTCGAGCAATTCCCGCTGCTGTCAAAGAAAAACGTCCGGGAGAACCTGTTCTTCGACCTGTTCGCCGACAATCATAAAAAGAGCGAGATGCTGAAAGTCTCGACCAGCGGCTCGACCGGCGAGCCTTTCGTGATTTACGCGGACAAGCATCAGCTCGAGCTGCGCATGGCGACGACCCTGCGTGCCGCCGAATGGACCGGCTGGCGCTTCGGCGACCGGCAAGCCCGCCTTTGGCACCAGACCATCGGCATGACCTGGTCCCAGGTGATCCGCGAACGTATCGACGCTTGGTTCATGCGCCGCGTGTTCGTCCCCGCTTATGAACTGAGAGACGACAACATCGCCGGTTTCGTCGAGAAGATAAAAAACTTCAATCCCGTGCTGATCGACGGCTACGCCGAAAGCTTCAACTTCCTCGCGCACTATTTGCGGGACAAGGGCATCGAAGGCTTTCATCCAAAAGCGATCATGTCGTCCGCCCAAATCATGCCGGACCAGGTGCGCAAGGTGATCGAGGAGCGCTTCGGCGCGGCCGTTTTCGACAAATATGGGTCGCGCGAATTCAGCGGCATCGCTTATGAAGACGAAGGCCATGACGGCCATCTGGTCATGGCGGAAAGCTACATCGTCGAGATCTTGAAGGACGGCAAGCCCGCCAAGCCCGGCGAGATCGGCGAAGTGGTCATCACCGACCTCAACAACATGCACGTGCCGCTGATCCGGTATCGCATCGGCGACCTCGCCGTTGCCGTCGACAACACGGCCCCCGGGAAATCAGGCCGCCAGTTTCCCCGCATTGGCCGCATCGAAGGCCGGGCGCAGGCGGTCATCGTTTGCCCGAATGGTGCTTGGTTGCCCGGGACTTTCTTCGCTCACTACTTCAAGGATTACGATCACGTCGTCCGTCATTACCAAATTGTCCAAAATGAACGCGGCGCTCTGCTAATCAAGGTCGTTCCCGGCGCGCATTATTCGCCGGAGGTGCTGGACCAGATCGTCAACGGCCTGCATGCTTTCACGGGCGCAAACATGCGTCTGGAAACACAAGTGGTCGACGAAATCCCCATGGTCCGTACCGGCAAGCGGACCGGCGTCATTTCGAATCTCGGCTTGGACTTTCAAAAGCTTGCGGACGAGACGAAGCCGGCGGAGCGGCCTGCGCGGCAGTGACGCGCGACTAATGGGCAGCCGGCGAAGAAGCGCCCCGCCCAACCCCGTGATAGCTGAAACCCTGATTCAAAATATCCTGCGGGCGATAGACGTTGCGCAGATCCAGCAAGATCGGTGACGCCATCGCCTGCTTCAGCCGCGCGAAGTCGAGCGCGCGGAACTCTTCCCACTCGGTCACGATAACGAGCGCCGCGGCGCCTTGCGCGCAATCATAGGCGTTGTCGCAGAACGTGACGTTACTCAGCACCGACTTCGCCTGCTCCATGCCCGTCGGATCATAAGCGCGGATTGTCGCCCCCATGGCTTGCAGACCTTCGATCAACGGGATCGAGGGCGCCTCGCGCATGTCGTCGGTGTTCGGCTTGAAGGTGAGCCC
>JAFBAG010000062.1 GCA_019247925.1 Pseudolabrys sp. | reverse complement strand
CGACTGGACCGTGCTGCGCGACGAGGAAGGCGCCGGCGCGGTCGCCGCGACGATGCTGTCGGCCCCTCGGTCGTTTCTCGGCCGCACCTCGATCAGCGCCGCGATCGATTTTTCGATGGCACGGCTCGGCGTCGCCCCGGTCGGATCCGACAAGCGGATCATCGACATCTCTGGAGACGGCATGGCCAATTTCGGCGCGCCGCCCGCCGCGGCGCGCGATCGCGTCGTGGCGGCGGGGATCTCAATTAACGGCCTGGCGATCCTGACGGAGGAGCCCTGGCTCGATGGCTATTACCGCAGCAATGTGATCGGGGGGGAGGGGGCGTTTGTCGTCGTAGCGCGGAGCTTTGACAACTTTGCCGACGCAATGCTGAGGAAACTGGTGCAGGAAGTAGCGGGCGTTGCACCCGCCGATCATCTTCAGATGCAATAGGTCCGGATCGGCGAGAAGCCGTTGAACCCTACCGACGCGTAGCTCGCGGTATAAGCGCCGGCCGATAGGATCTCGATCTTGTCGCCGACGCGGAGACCGAGCGGCAGCCGGTACTCGGTCCTTTCATACAGAATATCCGCGCTGTCGCAAGTTGGCCCAGCGAGGATAACCGGACCCGACGATCCACCGCGGTCCGGCGTCACAAGGCGATATTTGATGCTCTCGTCCATGGTCTCGGCCAGGCCATTGAATTTGCCGACGTCGAGATACACCCAGCGCCTGCCGTCAACGCCACCTTTTTCAGAAATCAGCACCACTTCGCTTTGGATAACGCCGGCATCGCCGACCAGCGAGCGTCCCGGCTCGATGATGATCTCCGGGAGGTCGTTGCCGAAATGCCGGGTAATTGCCGCCATCACTGCCTGGGCATAGCGATCGATCCCCGGAACGTCCCTACAGTAGTGCGCCGGGAAGCCGCCGCCGATATTGACCATACGCAGATTGATATCGGCCTCGGCGAGAGCCCAGAACATCTGCGCGGCAGCGCCGACCGCACCGTCCCACTGTCCGACATCGGTCTGTTGCGAGCCCACGTGAAACGAGACCCCATAGGGATCAAGCCCGAGGTCGCGGGCTTTGCGCAGGAGGTCAAGCGCCATGTTCGGAGCGCAGCCGAATTTGCGCGAGAGGGGCCATTCCGCGCCGCCGCAGGTAACAAGGATGCGACAGAAGACATGCGCGCCGGGCGCCGCGCGCCCCAGCTTTTCGAGCTCGTGAATGCTGTCGAAGGCGAACAGCCGCACTCCCGCCTCATAGGCGAAGGCGATGTCCCTCTCTTTCTTGATGGTGTTGCCGAAAGACAGCCGATCGGGCGAGATACCGCAGTTGAGACAGAGTTCGATCTCGCCTCGGCTGGCCACGTCGAAATTCGCCCCTTTGCGCTCAAGCATGGCGACGATCTCCGCGGCTGGATTGGCCTTTACAGCGTAGTAGATTCGCGCGAGCGGCAGGTGCCAACGAAGCGCCTCATAGGCGTGCGCGATCACATCGAGGTCGACAACGAGGCACGGGGTTTCAGGGGAATGTTCGGCGAGAAAACGTACAATCCTCTCTGTCATGACCGCGGTCATCCTTCCTGCGAGTCGGCTAGGCCAACCGGTGCCGTCCGACGAAAGCGAGACCGCGCCTGAGATATCTCAGACAAGGGCCTCGGTTCGACCGAACGCGAACCGAAACAGCTCCAACGCGGCCCGTTGGGGGCCGCATCAGTCAGTTTTTGAGGCTTAGCTCAAACTGCTCGGGTCAGTGACCCGGCCACCCCGCCCGCGCAGACGCGTTCCGCGAAGATTGGCGTCAGGGCAGGGCACCACGCCCCTCAGTCGGAAAGCAACCATACCGTCCTCCCTCTCGGGACCGATCTTGCGACCGGACTGCCAAAAAGGACGCGTTACGTCGTTGCATAACCACCATGGGCCATAGGCACGTGCGAGTGCGTCAAGAGCCCGATAGATACGCCAATTTGCCGGGAGCGCAAGGGGAAACTCCAGGGAAAAAACGCCCACCGGCGACGGGTGGCGGCGCGTCATCCGGCTCCCTACAAAGCGGCTACCAATTTTCCTATCGTGCTAATCGCTTGCGCGATTTGTCCTATCGCCTTTGCGATAGCACCTAAATCAGCTATTGCGGTTTGAATGGCCTTATTGGCGTTTGCTACAGCCGAAACCGCATTCTTGTATTTTTGATCGTCCATCGGAAGAGCGGCATCTATCAACTTTTCCAATTGAGAATTCAGCGTGCGGAGTTCGCTTTCAAGTAACGATCGCTCCGAAGGTGTTGCGGCAGTCAGGTA
>JAFBAG010000038.1 GCA_019247925.1 Pseudolabrys sp. | reverse complement strand
CTTACCTTTCTCGTCGGCAAGCCCGGCCTCGACGGCCATTCCAATGGCGCCGAGCAGATCGCGGTGCGCGCCCGCGATGCCGGAATGCAGGTGGTCTACGAAGGTATCCGGCTGACGCCGGAAGAGATCGTCAGCGCGGCGCGGGACAAGAATGCCCATGTCATCGGGCTTTCCGTGCTGTCCGGCAGCCATATTCTCCTAGTCGAGGATGTGGTCAGCCGCATGAAAGAAGCCGGCCTCGACGTGCCGGTCGTGGTCGGCGGCATCATTCCGCCCGAGGACGCGCAGGTGCTGGAAAAGTCCGGTGTCGCCGCGGTCTATACGCCGAAGGATTTCGAGCTTAACCGCATCATGTCGGACGTGGTCCGCATCGTCGAAAGCGCGAACGGCGTAAGCAACAGCTGACGCTTCGGTTTTCAGGAGAGCCGCATGAGTGACGCGCCCGCGAAGCAGCCGAACCCGGCCATCTTCTACGTCATCTGCGTCATGCTGGTCGGATCGTTCCTGTATCGTGTGCTCGTCACGGCGAACGAGTATCCATCACGGACCGCGCAGGTCCTTGAAATGGCGGTCGACGCGGCGCTGATCGCGGGCTTGGTTGGATTGCGCCGCATTGGTCCCATGCCGCTGTTCGTCATCGCGCTGATCGCCGGCATTGGTCTGTTCGCGATCCGCCTCCACAGCGATGCGAGCTGGTGGACCGGCCACTGGAATTACAACATCTACGCGCGCTAACGCGTCGCCTCGGCGAGCGCCTCCGACAGTCTGGCGGGACTGACGGGCTTCACGAAATAGAAATTCATTCCCGCGGCGCGCGCCGCCGCCTCGTTGCCGCTCTGGTTGCGGCCGGAAATGCCGATCACCGGCACCTGGGCCGCGGCCCCCGGCAGCGCGCGAATGCGGCGGGTCGCTTCGATGCCGTCGAACCCTTCGCCGCCAAGCGTCACATCCATCAACACCACGTCATAATGGCCCCGCGCGACCGAATTGACGGCAGCTTCGCCGGTCTCGACGAAATCGACGCGATGCCCGAGCTCCGCCAGAATCGTGTTCATCACGACGCGACCATAAGGATTGTCTTCGGCGCATAAGATCGCCAGCGGCCGTCCCGCCGCGAGACGTGCTCCTTGCGATGTGCGGCCGGCGGGCGCCGCAATGGTTTCGACCACCGCGCTGAACGTAAAGGTCGAGCCATGACCCGGGCTCGTTTTCACCTTCAGGTCGCCTCGCATGGCCTTCGCGATTCGCCGCACGAACACCAGGCCGAGCCCCGCGCCCCCATAGCGGCGGGCCACCGCCTCGCTCGCCTGGGCAAACGGCTTGAACAGCCGCGTCATCTCGCTCTTGGACATGCCGATGCCGTTATCGGCGATTCCAAAGACGAGGCGGCATTTGCCGCGCTGAGGTTGCGCGCTCGCCTGCAACGAAACGGTGCCGAGGTCCGTGAACTTCACCGCGTTGTCGGCGAGATTTTCGATCGCGCCGCGCAGTCTCAGCTCGTCACCCAAAGCCAACTCGGGCAGATTCCCGATCGAAATCTCCGCCGTGAGACCCTTGGCGGAGGCGCGCGCGCTCAAGGCGCGACCGACTTGCTCGGCGAGCTTCTTTGGCGAAAAGGCCGACTGGCGCAACGTCAGGCCGGTTGCATCCGCCTTGGCGGCATCGATGATCAGGGTGGTGAGCGCGGCAAGGTGCTCCGCGCCGCTCTTGATCGCCTCGGCCCATTCCCGCTCGCGCGGCTTGAGATCGGACGCGGAAAGCAGTTCGGCAAGCGCAAGAATGCCGGTGAGCGGCGTGCGTACGTCATGAGCGATGCCGGCGAGCGTCGCCTCGATGGCCCGCGCGTCGTCGGTTTGACGTCGCGTCTTGCGCGCCGGCTTGTTGCGAATCTTGCGTGTTGCCATCCCCGTGCCCCGCGCAAGAATGGCACGGTCGCGAACTCCAATCGAGGCTACAGGCCGGTCATCCGGTGAATATCCGCCGGGCTTTTGCCTTGCCCGCGCAACTCGCGAAGGCCCGTAGCCTGCGACGATTTCGAAAGCTTACGGCCATGCGCATCCAGAATGAGGCGGTGATGGTGATACGCCGGTTCAGGCAGTCCGAGCAGCATTTGCAACAGCCGATGCAAGCCGGTCGCGTGGAACAGATCGGCGCCGCGCACGACATTGGTTACGTTTTGGGCGGCATCGTCCACAACCACGGAAAGATGATAGCTCGCCGGCGTTTCCCGCCGCCCCAGAATCACATCGCCCCACTGCGCCGGGCTCGCGGAAATGGCGCCCGTTTCCCCGGCTGGTCCTGCGCCGCTCTCCTGCCAATTAACCGCGCCCGCACGGTCAATCGCCTTCGCGATATCGAGCCGCCAAACGAAGGGCACCCCTGAGGCCATGCGCTCTTGCCGCTTGGCAGCGGAAAGCTGTCGGCTCATCCCCGGATAAAGGGGCGCGCCATCAGGATCACGCGGCCAGGGCTCGCATTCGGCAACGAAGCGCGCGATCTCGGCACGGCTTTCAAAGGCCGGATACAACACTTCTTGAGCTTTCAGCGCATCGAGCGCCGCCTGATAGGCGGCGAGGTTTTGCGACTGCCGCAGCACGGGCTCTTCCCACGACAGGCCGAGCCAGCGCAGATCCTCGTAGATCGCCATCTCGTATTCCGGCCGGCAGCGCGTCTCGTCGATGTCCTCGATGCGGAGCAGCAGCCGGCCGCCGCGTACGCGCGCCATGTCGGCATTGAGCAACGCCGAATAGGCATGGCCGAGATGCAGATAGCCGTTCGGCGACGGCGCGAAGCGGAAGACGCTCATGTCCAGCCTCGCGGCGCCATTGCTTTGCACGCCTTCGGGAGTGAGACTGTCAGCAAGTTCATGCGAGCCGAGGGAATCCTCATGACCCATCTTAGCCGATTGAGCCGCCGCGCCGTCCTGACCGGCGCCGCCGCTCTGGCCGCCAGTTCAGCTTTTGCCGCCGCGCCAATGCTGAATGCCCCCGCGCCAGGCTTCTACCGCTTCAAGCTCGGTGCATTCGAAGTCACGGTACTCTCCGATGGTCCGCTCGATCTCGGACCGCCATCCGATCAGCTTTTCGGCGGCCTGAGCAAAGATGAAGTCGCCGCCGCGCTGACCCGAAATTACCTGCCCGGAGACCGCATCGCGGTCGAACAGAATGCGATGGTCGTGAACACCGGCCGCAATCTGGTCCTGTTCGATACGGGTACCGGGCTTGCCGTCAAAATATTTGGGCCCGATGCCGGACGGTTGCTAGCCAACTTACAAGCCGCCGGCATCGACCCGGGCGCGATCGATACGATCGCCCTCACCCACGCGCATCCTGACCATTGCTTTGGGTTGATGGCGCAAAACGGCAATCGGAATTTCCCGAATGCGCAGATTTATATGACTCAGCCTGACTTTGATTTTTTCACGGACGAGGCCAAGGCATCCAATGACATGATGAAGATGATGATCGGCGGCGCGCGGCAAAATCTTCTGCCGAACCGCGAGCGGATCGTCTTCATCAAGGATGGCCAGGAGATCGTCTCAGGCATCCAGGCGCATTTTACGCCCGGCCACACCGTCGGCCACACGTCCTATCTTATCTCATCGGGAAACCAGGCGCTTCTCAATATTGGCGACGTCTGCCACCACGCCGTGATCTCGACCGAGCGGGCACGCGCGCCATTCGCCTTCGACACTGACGGCCAGCAGGGCGTGGCGACCCGCCTCAAGACCTTCGACATGCTTGCCGTCACCCGCACGCCGATGGTCGCCTATCACTTCCCGTGGCCGGGCATCGGCTTCATTGCCAAGGACAACGGCAATTATCGGTATGTGCCGATGGCGCTGCGCACCTTGCTGTAGTTCGTGACGCACTTTCTTCACACCGAGACCGACCTCATGGCCGGACTCGAAAAACTCCTGAAGCAGGACCCGCGGCTGGTGCCGGTCGCGGCAAAGGCGGGCGCCTTCGCCTTGCGGCGGCGTGAGGCGGGCTTTCCCGGCCTGTG
>JAFBAG010000342.1 GCA_019247925.1 Pseudolabrys sp. | reverse complement strand
GGCCGCGAGCCCGGCGGACTCGATTTCGATGCCGGTGCGCAGCTCCATGACGTTGAGCACTTCGCGCAGTGAGGAACGCTCGTCAAAGTCGACCCGGAACGGCCGCCGCACGTTTTCCGCGACAAATGCACCGACGCCCTGGCGGGTCACAACCAGGCCGTCGGCCCGCAACGCCGCCACCGCCTCGCGGATGACCGTGCGCGAAACGCCCGTCGCCGCGATCATTTCCTGTTCGGTCGGAAGCCGCGATCCCGGCGAGAGTTTGCCGCTGGTAATGTCGGAGGTCAGCCGCGTGACCAGCTCGGCCGTCAGGCCGCGCGGCGCGTCGAGCGGGCGCAGCAGCGCCAGATTTTTCGAGGATCGCTTGTTCAACGGCTTGACACCCGGGCCGGGGTTCAGGTCATCATATGACATGATAAGTAGCTGGCGCGAAACGGCGCAAGCTAAAAAAAAATTTCGCGGCATAAAAACGGGAGGACTACCGAAATGACGACTCGCAGGACAATTCTCGCTGCCGGCTTGGCGGTCGCGGCCGCTTTCGCGGTGGCGCCGGCAGGCGCGCTCGCGCAATCGAAAATGGTGCTCAAGGCCGCTGACGTCCATCCGCTCGGTTATCCGACGGTCGAAGCCGTCGAGCGCATGGGCAAGAAGCTCGAAAAGGCCACCAATGGCCGTATCACAATCCAGATGTTCCCGGCGATGCAGCTGGGCGGCGAAAAAGAGATGATCGAGCAGGCGCAGGTCGGCGCCTTGCAGATCGCTCGCGTTTCGGTCGGCCCCGTCGGCACGGTTGTCGACGATCTCAACGTTTTCAATCTGCCGTTCGTGTTCCGCAACACCGAACACATGCGCCATGTGATCGACGGCCCGATTGGCGACGAGCTGCTCAAGAAGATCAGCGACAATCCGAAGACCGGCCTTGTTGGCCTTGCCTGGATGGATAGCGGCGCGCGCAACTTCTACAACAAAGTGCGCGACGTGAAGTCGATCGAGGACCTCAAGGGTCTCAAGATCCGTATGATGGGCAACCCGATGTTTGTCGAGACCATGAATGCGCTCGGCGGCAACGGCGTGCCGATGCAGATGGATCAGGTGATGAATGCGCTGCAGACCGGCGTGGTCGATGGCGCCGAAAACAATCCGCCGAGCTATGACTCGTTCGGCCACGTTCCGGTCGCGAAGCACTACTCCTTGACCGAGCACCTCATTATCCCGGAAATCCTCGTCTTCTCGCGCAAGTCCTTCGACGCGCTGTCGAAGGAAGACCAAGAGCTGGTGATGAAATTCGGCAAGGAAACTCAGCTCGAGCAGCGCGTGCTCTGGGATGAGCGCACGAAGCAAGCCATGGATAAGATCAAGGCTGCCGGCGTGAATGTCATCGAGATCAAGGACAAGAAGCCCTTCCAAGACGCCGTAAAGCCTGTGTGGGACAAGTACGGTTCGAAATACACCGAGCTCGTCAAGCGTATCCAGGACACGAAGTAAGCTTTAGCGGGGCGACGAACGAAGGCCGGCCGGCCCGACGGGACACTGGCCGGCCTTTTTGCAATCGGGGGGACTGCCATGCTGGCTCAATACAGCCGCGCGATGGACGCGATCCATCGTGCCTGCCTGATCATCGCGGGGACATGCCTCGTCGTGATCACGCTGATCGTGCCTTATGGGGTCTTTACCCGCTTTGTGCTCAACAGCGCCGCGTCATGGCCGGAGCCGATTGCAACGCTCCTGATGATCGTCCTGTCATTTCTCTCGGCGATCGTCTGTTACCGCGAATATCTTCATATCGGCGTCGGCGTCCTGCCGACCTTCCTCAAAGGCAACGCGCGCCAGGCGCTCGGCTGGGTGCTCGAAATTTGCATGCTGGCCACCAACCTCTTCATGCTCTGGTGGGGCATCAAACTGGTTGAGGCGACCTGGTTTCAGTGGATTGCCGAGCTGCCGATTATGTCGGTCGGCCTCTCCTATGCGCCTATCCCGATCGCCGGGGGCCTTACCATCCTGTTCATCCTTGAGCGGATGATGACCCAGAAATTTTTCCATGAGCCGGAGGCCGAAACGGTCAGCGGCCTGACGACCGAGTAGGATCAGTCATGGAAATTTTCATCCTCATCGGCGGCTTTACGATTGTCTGTCTACTCGGCTTGCCGGTTGCCTATGCACTCGGCCTCGCCGCGATCATGGCGGCGCTCTACACCGGCATTCCGCTAGAAGCTGTGATGCTCAAAGTGGCAGGCGGTATGAGCGGCTTTTCGCTGCTGGCGATTCCGTTCTTCGTGCTGGCGGGAGCGATCATGGCGGTCGGCGGCATGGCCGAGCGCTTGGTGAACCTCGCGAAGGTTTTTGTCGGCGCGATCCGCGGCGGCATGGCGCTGGTCAACATTCTCGCATCGACCATGTTCGGCTGTATCTCAGGCTCGTCTGTCGCCGATACCGCCGCGGTGGGTTCGGTGATGATCCCCCAGATGATCAAGGAGGGCTATCCGAGGCTCTTTGCGGTCAACGTCACGATTTCCGGCTCACTGCAGCCGCTTCTGGTGCCGCCTTCGCACAACATGGTGATCTACTCGATTGCTGCCGGTGGAACGATCTCGGTCGGCCATCTCTTCATGGGCGGCATCATTCCCGCGCTGTTGCTCGGCCTGTCGCTGATCATCCTGGTTCTCATCATCGCGCACCGTGACAACTTCCCGAAGGGCGAGGTGGTGCCGCTACGCAATGTCGGCAAGATCTTCGTCGACGCTATCTGGGGCATGGTGACCGTCGTCATCATCATCGGCGGTATTCTGTCGGGCGTCTTCACCCCGACGGAATCCGGCGCGGTCGCGTGCGTTTACGCCTTCCTGGTGACGATGTTCGTCTATCGAGACGTGAAGTGGAGCGAGCTGCCCGCACTGATCGGACGCGTGACGCGCACGCTCGGCATGGTCATGATCATGATCGGGTTCTCGATAGCTTTTGGCTACATGATGGCGATCCTGCGTATTCCGGCGATCGCGACGCAGTTCTTCATCGACATCTCCTCCGACAAATACATGTTCCTGCTGTGGATCAATATCTTGCTGTTGCTGCTCGGCACGTTCATGGATCTCGCACCGATGCTGTTGATCTGCACGCCGATCTTTCTGCCGGTGATCAAGACCTTCGGCATCGATCCGGTGCATTTCGGTATCATCATGATTCTCAACCTCGGCATCGGGCTGCTGACCCCGCCGGTTGGTCCGACCATGGTGGTTGGCTGCGCGATCGGCAAAGTATCGATGGAAGCGGTGTCGCGTTCGATCCTGATTTTCTATATTCCGATGATCATCGTGCTTGCCTTGGTCACCTACATCCCGGCGCTCACACTGTGGTTGCCCAGCGTCGTCTTGAAATAGAGTTTGCGGCGTCTTCTTCCGGCGCAGTAGCTTCAATCGATGGACCAGGCTGACATCATCGTCATCGGCGCCGGCTCGGCCGGCGCCGCGGTTGCGGCGCGCATTTCCGAAAATCCTTCGATCAAGGTGCTGCTGATCGAAGCCGGCAAGGACACGCCGCCCGGCGCGGTGCCGCGCGACATTCGCGACACGTTCCCGGCGGCCTACTTCAATCCAAGTTATTTCTGGTCCGGCCTGACCAGCGTCTTCGCCGAGGGCGAGGCGGCGCGGCTTTTTCCCCAACCCAAGATCATGGGCGGCGGCTCCAGCGTCATGGGCATGATCGCGCTGCGCGGCCTGCCCAGCGATTACGATGCCTGGGAGCAGGCCGGCGCGCGCGATTGGGGCTGGCGTGACGTGCTGCCGCATTTTCGCGCGATGACGCGCGATCTCGATCTGCCGCGGGGGGCGCAAAACACCGATGGGCCGAACATCGTGCGGCGCGTGCCACGCGATGCCTGGCCCGCGCATATGCGCCGCATCGAGGAGGCGGTGAAGGCGCGCGGCCTCGTCAGCCATGGAGACATCAACGAGACTGCGCAGGACGGCTTCTTCGCGACGCCGATGAGCCATGACGATGAGCGCGCTTCCAGCGCGCGCTGCTATCTCACTGCGGCGGTGCGGGCGCGGCCGAACCTCACAATTCTGAGCGAAACATCCGTCCAGCGCATTGTCTTTGAAGGCACCCGCGCGGCCGGCGTCGTTGTCGTGCGCGGCGGGACGAGCCGCATCATCGCTGCCAGAGAAATCGTCGTTTCGGCCGGCGGCGTGCATTCGCCGGCGGTGCTGCTGCGCTCGGGGATAGGTCCTGCCGATACCTTGCAACGTCTCGGCATTCCTCCTGTCGCGGACCGCCGCGGGGTCGGCAAGAACTATCAGAACCACACGCAGTTGCATTTCGCGCTTGGCCTTGCGCCATCATCGCGTCTGCGGCCGGAGCAGCGCCATTATGCTATGACCGGGCTGCGCATCTCCTCGCAAGTCGAGAATTGTCCGGCCGGCGACCTGTTCATCTATTTCGGCGGCAGGGTGAGTGACCGTGCCTTCGGCACGCGAATGGGCATGGTGGCGGCGGCGCTTTACGCCCCGTTCTCGCGCGGTGAGGTCAACTTGGTCTCGGCCGATCCGCTCGTGGCGCCGATCGTCAATCAGCGCCTGCTGTCTGACCCGCGCGACAGCGCCCGCATGCTGATCGTCGCGCGCATGGCCGAAAGCCTGATCTGCGATCCTGCTTTGCGGGGCACGGTCGAGGACGCCTATCTGTTGCCGCGCGATCCGCCGCTGCGGCTCTATAACGGGCGCGGCGTGAGCGGAGGGGCAAAAGCCGCCGCGGCGGCAACGTTGCTGCGCAGCCCGGCTGCGTTGCGCCGGGCCATGCTGGGGCTGGCGCTCAAGCCCGGCCGCATCATTTTCGATAGCCGCGAACGCTTTCCGATCGCGGACGAGGAGATTCTCGCTTCGACCGGGGCGATGTTTCACCCCACCAGCACCTGTGCGATCGGGAGCGAGAGCGATCCCCTGGCGGTGGTCGACCCCCGCTGTCGGGTCTATGGGGTGAGCGGCGTTCGCGTCGCCGATGCTTCGGTGATGCCAAAGGCGCCCAGCGCCAACACCAATATTCCTTCCATCATGATCGGCGAACGTGTCGCCGAATTCATCCGCGCCGACTGGAAGGGCGGCTGACGCGCCGCTTCACGCGCGGCTGCCGCAAGGCATTCGGGTTCTTCACCCGCGGCTCGGCCCACTCCGAGTAGTCCATCATTTTGCGTTCAAGGGTCGAGGCGCGTCGTCGCTTGCGAAGATATGGCGCTGGCGCAAGAGATTCATGCGGTGAATCGTCGAGTGCGGTAATCAGCCAATCGAGCTCGTCGGTCGCGGTCAACCAGAGTGCCGGCGCAAAGCGCTTGAGCGAAAACGGCCGCGAGAAAGATAGCAGCGACTTGCGGCCGTCGCGCCACAGGAAATATTCGTGCGCATAGGACATGGCGAGTTCGCGCGGCGAGCGATAGATCGCGTCGCGATAACGAAGCACCGCGTGATTGGTCTTGCTGATCGCGCCCCAATAGGCGCCATCGCGAAACAACGTCACGATGTGATCCTGATCTTTCGGAACGGCGCGCAAGTCCATCAGATAAGCAGGCTTGCCGTGATAGAGCAGGCAGGCAGCTGCAAACAGAGCGCCTTCCGAGCAGTGCGCCAGCCGCGCCTTGAGCATCCGGCGCGGCGACATATGGGTGTCCCCACCGCGCTCGAAATTGATCGGCATGCGGTCGAGGAAATCCTGGATTTTGCCAGGCGTATCGAGCCGCGCCAGCACCCGGCGCTCCACCGCCGTCAGCACCGCGCGCATTCGATCTCGATAGGTCTGACGGTTCATGGCGACTCGGAGGCCGCCAAATCTAGCCAAATCGGGGCGTAAGCCTAGTGCTTGCGCGGGCGTGCGAGGGGCAGCGGGACATTGGCCGCAGACGCGGCGGCGGCGACCGAAGCGGCTTCAAACTCCGGCATGGCTTCCGGCATCGGCGGGAGGACCATTGCGGGGATGGGCACCGCAGCCGGCGGCGGCGCAGCTTCCACCGGCGGATTGGTTTCGTTTTGCGGCGCAAAGGCAAAGCTGTTGTAGTGATTGAAGCGGATCGCCTGGCTCGGGTCTTGGATGATGCGATCGCCGTCGCGGCGATTTTCGAAGCTGCCGCCCGCGCCGACATTCAGCACAAATTCCGCCTTGGCCGCGGCGAGGAGCTCTCCGCCGGCGACGCTGCGGTCGTAATCCTGCTTGTCGTAAAACGTGATGCCGCGATCGTAGAACGCATTGCCGTAGCTCGGATTGAGCTTCTGCGCCGCGTTCATGTCGGCCATGGCTTTGTCGAAGTCGCGCTTGTCGTAGTGCGCAATGCCGCGATTGTAGAGCGCCAGCGCGTATTTCGGATTGAGCGCCAAAGCCTGGGTGTAATCGGCAATGGCGCGGTCGAAATCGCCCTTACTGCGGTAGGCGAAGCCGCGGTTGTTGTAGGCGAGGGCGTTCTTGGGATCGAGCTGGATTGCCTTGCCGAAATCGGCGACCGCCTGGCTCGCGTCGCCTTTGCCGTCGTAAGCAAGGCCGCGCGCATTATAAGCCGACGCCATGTTCGGGTTGCCGCGGATCACGGCATCGAAATCCTTGATGGCGCGGTCGTATTCGCGCTTTTCGTAGAACACGCCGGCCCGATTAAACAGCGCTGTGGCGTAGTTGGGATTGATCTTGAGCGCCGCGTCGAAATCGCTGACGGCGCGATCAAGATCGCTCTTGTTGCGATAGCTGAAGCCGCGATTGTTGAACGCGACGGCGTTTTTCGGATCGAGCTTGATCGCCTGGTCGAAGTCGGCGATCGCCCGGTCATATTCGCCACGCATGCCGAGTGTCGTGCCGCGATTGACGAAGGCGGCGGCGGACTGGCCGTCGAGCCGCGCCGCCTGATCGAAGTCCGCAGCGGCGCGTTCGGTGTCGCCCTTGTCGCGGTAAGAAAGACCACGCTGCGCGTAAGCCGCGGTGCTCTTGGGCTCTAGCCGGATCACCTGCGTGAGGTCGCTGATGGCGCGGTCATAGTCGCGGCGGTCGCGGTGGATCACGGCGCGCTGATAATAGGCCGCCTCGAAATTCGGCTTGAGCCGCACCGCCTGGTCGAAATCGGCGATGGCGCGGTCGCTGTCGCGCTTGGCGGCGAGCGCGGCGCCACGTTCGAAATAGGCCTGCGCGAGCTTGCCGTCGAGCTTGAGCGCCTCGGAGAAGTCGGCAATGGC
Source organism: Pseudolabrys sp. (assembly GCA_019247925.1). Classification (GTDB taxonomy): domain Bacteria; phylum Pseudomonadota; class Alphaproteobacteria; order Rhizobiales; family Xanthobacteraceae; genus Pseudolabrys. The sequence goes on along the minus strand of JAFBAG010000342.1, from coordinate 47,984 downwards.
CTTGTCGAGATCACCGCTGTTGCGGCTGGCGACGCCGCGGTTGAACCAAGCCAGCGCATTTTTCGGGTCGAGCTTGATCGCCTCGTCGAAATCCGCGAGCGCGTGGGCATGGTCGCCCTTGATGCCGTAGGCCAAAGCGCGGTCATAGACCGCCGGCGCGAAGTTCGGTTTGAGCTTGAGCGCGGCGCCGTAGTCGGCGATGGCGCGGTCATAATCGCGCTTGAGGCTATAAGCGCCGCCGCGGCTATAGAGCGCGGCGAGGTATGCAGGGTTGGCCTTGAGCGCCTGGTCGAAAGCCTGGACGGCGCGGTCGATCTCGTTCTTGTCGCGCAATGCGAGCCCGCGATTGTAGGGGGCGAGCGCATGCTGCGGATCGAGCCGGCTTGCCTGGTCGAAGTCGGCGATCGCCCGGTCGCCATCGCCCTTGGCGCCAAAGACCACGCCGCGATTGTTGAAGGCCTGGGCGTAGCCCGGATTGAGCTTCAGCGCCTGGTTGTAATCGGCGAGCGCGCGGTCGAACTCCCCGCGGTTGGCGTACGCGTTGCCCCGGTTGCTGAAGGCGAGCGCGTCACCGGGATTGAGCTTCACCGCCTTGTCGTAATCCGCGATCGCATGCGCATAGTCGCCCCGGTCGTAATAGGCATTGGCGCGGTTGTAGAAGGCGAGCGCGTAGCCGGGATTGAGTTTGATCGCCTGGTCGTAATCGGCGAGCGCGCGGTCGCCCTGGCCCTTGAAGGCATAAGCAATGCCGCGATTGTTGAAGGCCGGCGCATATTTGCCGTCGAGCGCGATCGCCGCGTCAAAATCAGCCAGCGCCCGCTCGCTTTCGCCCTTCAAGCCATAGGCGATGCCGCGATCCGTGAGCGCCATCGCGTCATTCGGATTGAGCTTCACCGCCTGGCTCAGATCGGTGATCGCGCGCTCGAATTCTCCGCGGCTCGCGAGGGCGTTGCCGCGCGCGCTGTAGGCGGCCGCGAGCTTCGGATCGAGCTTGATCGCGCGCTCGAAGCCTTCGATGGCGCGGTCGTAATTGCGCTTCTCGAAATAGGCGATGCCGCGGTTGTAATGCGCCGCCGCGTTTTTCCCGTCGAGCGCCAGCGATTTGTCGAAATCGGCGATTGCCGCGTCATAGTCCTCGCGCACGTAATAGGCGACGCCGCGATCATGATGCGCGTTGGCGTCCTTGGGATTGAGCTGGATGGCTTTGCTGTAACTTGCCAGCGCCGCCTCGACCTCGTTCTTCTGGAACAGGGCATTGCCGCGGTTGTAGTGCGCGACCGCGAGGCCTGGATTGAGTTTGATGGCGCGGTCGAAGCTTTCGATCGCCTTCGCATAATCGGCCTTCGCGGCACTGGCGATGCCCCGGTCATTATAGGCAAGGCTGAACACCGGGCTGACCTTGATCGGCGGGCTGATGTCCGGATTGTCGCGATCATAGCCGCGCTGGTTGCGCGTATCGTCGTCGGACGCATTGGTCGAGACGCTGAAGTCCGGCTTGAGCTTGATCGCCTGCTCGAAGTCCTCGATGGCGCGCTGGTAGTCGCGCTTCTGGTAGAACGCGACGCCACGGTCGTGCAGGGCGAAATAGTCCCTCGCATTGAGCTTGATCGCCTGCGAAAAGTCCGCGATCGCGCGATCATAGTCGCGCTTCTCGACGTTCAGATTGGCCCGGTTGTAATAGGCCATCGAGTAGGACTCGTTGAGCTTGATCGCCTGGTCGAAGTCTGCCGCGGCGCGCGCCGTGTCGCCCTTGCTGTGATAGGCGACGCCGCGATTGTTGACGGCGATGGCGTTCTTCGGATCCAGCTTGATCGCTTCGCCGAAATCGGCGATGGCCCGCTCGACGTCGCCCTTGGCCCCATAAGCGATGCCGCGGTCGTAATACGCGCGCACGTGGCCGGGATTGAGCTTGATCGCCTGGGTCAGATCCGCGATGGCGCGGTCGTATTCGCGGCGGTCGAAATAGACATTGCCGCGATTGCTGAAGGCCATCGCGTAATTGGGGTCTAGCCGCGCGGCCGCGCTGAAATCCGAAATCGCGCGCTCATGGTCGCCCTTAAGGCGATAGGCGAGGCCGCGGCCGTTATAGGCCGAGGCGAGCTTGCCATCGATCTGCAAAGCGCGGGCAAATTCGCTCAGCGCCCGGTCGAAGTCGCGCTTGGCGGCGTAGATGCGGCCGCGCACGTTGTAGCCTTCCGCGTTGTTCGGATTGAGCCGCAGGGCCTGGTCAAGGTCCTTTAGCGCGCGGTCGTGATAACCGATCTGCTCCAGCGTCTCGCCGCGGCTCACCAGGGCTTCCGCAAAGTTCGGATTGATCGTCAGCGCCTGGTCGAAATCGGCCACCGCGCGTTCGAGCTGGCCTTTGCTCTTGAAAGCCATGCCGCGGCCGTTGAGCGCTGTTTCGAAGCGCGGATTGGCTCTGATCGCCTGGCTGAAATCTGCGATGGCGCGGTCGGTTTCGCCGCGGTCCTGATAGATTTGCGCGCGCTGATTGAGCGCGAAGGCCGAATTCGGATCGAGCTTGATCGCCTGGTCGAGATCGGCGAGCGACTTGGCATTTTCGCCCCGGCGATGGAAAAGCTGGGCGCGGCTGATGAACACGCCGGCATAGGTCGGATTGAACTTGATCGCCTGATCGTAGTCCTGCAGCGCGCGCTCGATCTTGCCGCGCGCCGCGAAAGTATTGGCGCGCTCGGTGAAGGCGGCGGCATATTTGGGATCGAGCTTGATCGCGGCGTCATAATCCTTCACCGCGCGCTCGGCATCGCCTTTGTATTGATAGGCATTGCCGCGGTCGACATAGGCCCCGGTCAGCTTCGGGTTGAGCTTCAGCGTCTGGTCGAAGTCGGCGATGGCGCGCTCGTAGTCCTGCTTTTCGCGATAGGCGAGACCTCGCGCGTGGAAGATCGAAGGATCACGCGACTCCAGCCGCACGGCCTGCGACAGGTCGGCAATGGCGCGCTCGTAGTCGCGATGCTCATAGCGCGCGACGCCGCGGTTGAAATAGGCCTCCGGCAACGAGGCGTTGAGCTTGAGCGCCTGGTCGAAATCGGCGAAGGCGCGGTCATAGTCTCCGAGATTGCGATAGGAATAGCCGCGCGCGTTGTAGGCCGCGGCGCTTTTCGGATCGAACTTGATCGCCGCGGTGAAATCCTCCACCGCCTTTGCGAACTCCCGTAATTCCTTGAACGCCAGGCCGCGGTTGAGGTAGGCACCCGCGAAGTTCGGATTGGCCTTGATCGCCCGCTCGAAATCCGCCGCAGCGCGCTCGAAGTCGCGCTTGGCGAGATAGGCGGCGCCGCGATTGGAAAACCCGAGCGCACTCTTGGGATCAAGCAGAACCGCCTGGTCGAAATCCGCGACCGCGCGGTCCGAGTTGCCTTTGGCGTTGTAGGCCTGACCGCGCGCATTGAAGGCTGCGACGTAGTCCGGCTTGATATTGATGGCCATATTGTAGTCGACGATCGCGCGATCCGGATCGCGCTTGTCGGCGTACACATTGCCGCGCTCGAAATAGACGGCGGCCTGCTTGGGATCGAGCTTGGTCGACTGGTCGAAGTCGGCGAGCGCGCGGTCGAGGTCTCCCTTGCCGCGGTAAGCGAGGCCGCGGTGGTAATAAGCCTGCGCACTTTTGCCGTCGACCCGCAGCGCTTGCGTGAAGTCGGCGATTGCGCGGTCGTCGTCGCCCTTGCCGTGCAGAACAAGGCCGCGATTGAAATAGGCGAGGGCGTTTTTCGGATCGATCCGGACCGCCTGATCGAAGTCGGCAATGGCGCGCTCGGCGTCCCCCTTGGCGGTATAGGCGATGCCGCGGTTGTAGAACGAAAGTCCATCCTTGGGATCGAGCTTGATCGCCTGACTCAGGTCAGCCACGGCCTTCTCGAAATCGCCCTTGTGATAATAGGTCAGGCCGCGGTCGTAATACGCGAGTGCATATTTGGCATCGAGCTTGACGGCCTCATCGAAGTCCTTGATGGCGCGGTCGTACTGACGGCGATCGAAGAACGCCATGCCGCGGTTGTAATAAGCGAGCACGTAGTTGCCATCGAGCAGCAACGCCTGGTCGTAGTCTTTGATGGCGCGCTCGATCTCGCCGCGGTTGCGATAGGCGTTGCCGCGGTTGTTGTAGGCAAGGGCATCGCGTGGATCGAGCAGGATCGCCTGATCGAAGTCCTGGATGGCGCGCTCGACCTCGCCCTTGGAAGCATAGGCGATACCGCGATCGTTGAGCGCCAGAATGAAATTGGGCGTCAGCCTGATCGCTTGGTCAAAATCCTGAATGGCGCGCTCGTAGTCGCGCATGTCGCGGTAGGCGAGGGCGCGGCTGTGCCACGACGCGGCGTCATTGGGATTGATCTTGATCGCGCGGTCGAAATCCGGCACGGCGCGATCGGGCTCGCCCTTCGAACGAAAGGCCATGCCGCGGTTGTAGAGCGCGACGGCATAGTTTGGATTGAGCTTGAGCGTCGTGTTGAGGTGCGCAATGGCGCGGTCGTAGTCGCGCTGGTTGTAATAGATGTGCGCGAGAGCATTCATCGCCGCCGAATTGGTCTTGGCGAGCCGCACCACCTGTTCGAGATCCTGCGCGGCGCGCTCGAGCTGGCCCTGGTCGCGCAGCAGCATGCCGCGGTCGAGATAGGCTTCGGGCTTCGGGCTGAGCTTGATTGACTCGGCGTAGTCGGCAAGCGCCCGTTCGACGTCGCCCTTTTCGCGATAGGCATTGGCGCGCGCCAGATGCGCGGAGGCCTTTGCGATCTTGGTGGCTTTCTTGTCGCCGATCGTGTTCGTGCAGCTGGCAATACGGGCGTCGGGCGACGCGTCCTTGCTGATACACGCCTGCGATTGCGCAACGGCATTCGCCGCCGGCAGGATCGTTGCCAGTGTGATCGCCGCGCTCAGTACAACGTATGGACGCCGTACGAACATTCCGCCTTGCCCCGTCAAGCGGACGCTCGGCAAATCGCCGCGCCGCTTTTGTGTTTGGGGGCGAACTTAGCGGCTGCCATCACGCGGGGGTGATTGGCCCGGAGTTAACATTAATCCGCACGCGCGGGGGCTGCGCGCGTTAACGGCGTCGCTTAAGAGAGATTAATTGCGGCCGGTGTTCTGCATCGCCTGCGCGCGCGCGGTGCTGGCGATGTCTTCGAGCACGTAGTCGGGCGGCATGACATACGCGAGCACGCGGTGCTTCGGATACATCGACTGCACCACGGTCGGCCCATGATTGCCCGAGATCACGATGGGGTTGCCGTCACCATCGGTGCCGCGGACGATTCCGACATGGCCGTTGTTCGGACCCTTGCGGGTGAAGATGGCAATCGCGCCGACGCGCGGACCGTCGAGCTTCTTGCCGTATTGCAGGAACGAGCGCGCAGCGCGGGAGTCGGTGCCCTTACCGCCGGCCTTGCGCATGACGAAGTTCATGAAATCCGCGCACCAGAGCTGCGACGGCAGGCCAAGCTGCTTGGCGGTGCGTCCGCGCCAACGCAAGGCTTCGAGCAGAACAGCGCCGGCGCCCGGCACGGACGCTGCCTGTTCGGCGGCGTCGGAACGGCTGCGCGAGATGGTTTCGGCCGGCACAGTATTCGCGAAACGCTCGACGGACTTCTGCGGCGTCGCCAGCGCGGGCGAAGTGCAGATTACAGCGAGCAGACTCAGCGAAGTGACAATGACCCTTTTCATCGTCCTCAATGCGGCATTCGCGCCGACAGCCTCCGTGCGCTTTCTAACGCGGCGGTTCCTTCCCATCAGGCCCGTCCGCGAAAGAAGGTTAACGACGCGCCGATAATTTTCTGATCGGCCCGCGCTTTCAAGAGCGAAACGACGGGTGTTCCCGCGGTTTTTGAATATGGTTAACGCGCGCGGGGAGTCGACGCTCAGTGCAGGTGGTAACGGATCGGGACGACGATCGGGATCATCGAGCCGGCGATCTCGGTCGGCGGTGCCGGTAGCGGCGAGACGCGTCGCGCTAATGCAAGCGTTTCCTTGTCGAGCGCCGAAGAACCGGAACTGCGCATGATCCGTGCATTGTGCACGCCGCCGCTGCGGTCAACACTGAAAGCAAGTTGCGCCACGCCCTGGTCGCCGCGGGCGTCGGATGGATAGCGCTTGCTGCGCTCGAGCGCCGCGACCAGCGACGACTTCCAGCTCGGAAGTGCGTTGGACCCGGCGGCTCCCGACATCGGCGTCGCTGCGACGGCGGCGCGTTTTTCGGCCGGCGCGGGCACCGTCGTCAGCTTTGCGGCCTTTTTCTTTTCCGGAGGCTTTTCGCGCGGCTTGGGCGGCTCGATGGCGATTGCATCGGGCGGTGGCGGGGGCTTTTCAACTTCCGGCGTTTCCACCTGCTGCGGGCCGATCGCGACATCCTGCGGCGTCTCCGGCGCGGCCGCGACAGGCGCAAGCTCCAACGTGATCACGGGCGGATTAGCCGCAAGGCCGTCGTCATGCGTGCGTGCGAGCAGGGCCACAGCGCCTGCGGCGATGTGCGCGGTCAAAATGATGGCAAAGCACAGGACCCAACGCCCTCCGTCAGCGAGCCGCTGGCGGGTCGGGATCACTGAAGGGCCTCGCCTTCGAGGCCGACCAGCGCGATCTTAAGATAGCCGGCGTTCCTCAGGACATTCATCAAGGTCATCAGTTCGCCATAAGGCACGACCTTGTCGGCACGCACGAACACCCGCTGCTCGTGATCGGCTCCGGTAAGGTCGTCGAGCGTCGAGGCAAGCGCATCGCGCGGCACGTTCTGCTCGTTATTGAGCGAGATGGTCAAATCCGGCTTGAGTGTCAGAAAGATCGGCTTGTCCGGCCGGGGCTGCGGCTGGGCATTGGCTTGCGGAAGGTCGACGGCGATGTCGACCGTGGCCAGCGGGGCCGCGATCATGAAAATGATGAGAAGGACCAAAATCACGTCGATGAAGGGCGTCACGTTGATTTCGTGAAGCTCGTCGAGCTCGTCGCTGCCATGATCGAGGCGCACAGCCATGCGTTATTCCGCGGCGGCGGCGGGCTTGCGGCCGGGCCGGGGCAGGGTGCCGCGGTCGAGATCCCGGCTGACAATGCGCATGACTTCGGCGGCCACATCGCCGTGCAGCGCGCGGAAGGACGCGGTCCAGCGCGAGAAGAAGTTGTACATCACGACCGCGGGAATCGCCGCGACCAGGCCGAGGGCGGTGGCGAGCAGCGCTTCGGCGATGCCGGGCGCCACCACGGCGAGGTTCGTGGTTTGCTGCTTCGATATGCCGATGAAGCTGTTCATGATGCCCCACACCGTGCCGAACAGGCCGACGAAAGGCGCCGTCGCGCCGATGGTGGCCAGCAGTCCGGTGCCGCGGATCATGGCGCGGCCGGTGGCCGCCTCGATGCGGGAAAATCGCAGCGCGATGCGCTCCTTGAATCCGTCGGGCTCGATCGCATCCGCGGACAGGCGAATTTCCTGCTCGGCCGCCTCGATCAGCCCACCGGCGCTGCCTTTCTTCGGCCCGAGCCGGCCTGCCGCCTCGGACAAAGTCCGCGCGCCAGCGACGGCGGCATAACTTTTCTGCAATTGGCGGCGCGCGGCGAAGAGTTCGAGCGTCTTGGCGAGCCAGATCGTCCAGGTGAGTACCGAGGCGAATACGAGGCCGAGCATCACTGCTTTCACGACGATGTCGGCGGCTAAAAACATGCCCCAGGGCGATAGATCGCGCGGCAATTTGGCCGGCGGCAGTGTTGCAGCATCCTGCCCCCCCGCCGGCAGAATCAAGACAAGCAGCAGGATCGCCGCTGGCAAAACCATGCGCGCGCTACGCCGCATAACCGCCCCGCTTCGATTGCTTGTCGCCGTTCTCATGTGCGCTCACAAATTGCCCGTGACGCTGACGCGGATGGCGCGTGGCGACCCAGGCGTGATGTTGTTGTTGGCGTCGGCGGTCGGGTAATACCGCACTCCGAAGAGGTTTTCCACGTTGATCTGCCCCTTCCAATTGCGGTTCAGATTGAAGAAAAGTGCTCCATCGACGCGCGTATAGGCGGGCAGGCGAACCGTGTCGTCCGACGTCGCGTAGAAATCGCTCATGCTCACGACGCCGAGGCCGGCGCCCCAGCGCTCCGTAAAGTCGTAGCGGTTCCAAAGACTGAATTGGTTGTATGGGACAAGCGCGACGCGATTGCCCGCAACGACGGTGGCCGACGTGTTCCCCACGATGCGTGCATCGGTGTAGGCGTAGCCGGCAGAGATCTGCCAATTGTCCATCACGTATCCAACGAGCGATGTCTCCAATCCGCGCGCGCGTGTCGCGCCGCTCAGGATAAAGAAGCCGGCGTTTGCAGGATCAGGAAAGCGCGAATTGGTGCGGTCGAGCTGATAGACCGCGGCGGTAAATGCAAGTCTCGGCATGATGTCGTACTTCACGCCGATTTCGTTGTTGACGAACTTTTCCGGTTCGGACGCGACAAGGCCTGGTGTCAAACTGTTGAACTGGTCGCCGGAGGCTGGCAGGTACGACACGCTGTGGCTGGCATAGATCGATAGCGGCTCGATCGGTTTGAGCACCACACCGACTCGCGGCGACGTCAGATTGTCGACGCGATTGAAGGTCTGACCCAAGGTGGGGCCCTGCGCGTTGAGATTGACGTAATTGAGGTCGAAGCGTTCAAAACGCACGCCGGCAATGAATTCGAGCCAGCGGGTCACTTTTAGCTGGTCTTGGGCAAATACCGCCGCGACGGCGAGGTTGGTCCGGTTTCTCGCGTCACTGGCGAGGCCGCTGAAAGTGACCGGAACGAAGCTGACCGGGTTTGCCGCTGACACGGTCATGGTCTGTGCATTGCCAGGGAAAAACCCGGTGTTGCGCCAGTTGTAAGATTTCTGTTCGGCGAACTCGGTGCCGACGAGCAGCGTATGGGCGATGGGACCGGTTGCGAGCTTGTAGGTCCAGTCCGTCTGGTTGATCAGATTTTCCCGGTTGTTGGTGTTGTTATACGCAGCGAGCGTCGCGAGTCCGCCGGCGGTGACCGCCGAAGTCCCGTTCGGATAGACGTTTTGGTAGAACCGGTCCGTGTGTTGATAGCGCGTCTGGTTCGTCACTTTCAGGCCGCTATCGAAGACATGGTCGATCTTCGCCATCACGATATGGGACGTGGCCGGCGAAACGCTGAGCTGCGGGTTGCCGAAGAAAGTCGAGTAGCCGGCCGGGAAATAGGGCTGGCCGTTTTGCGACGGCACGCCGCGGTCTTGATGGCGGAAATCGTGAAAGTACTCGTAGCTCAGCTTGATGCTGGTGGCCGCGGTCGGCGTCCAGGTGAGCGTCGGATTGATTCCGTAACGCTCGAGATCGACGTAATCGCGATAGCTTTCGGCCTTTTCGTAAACCGCGTTGATGCGGGCCGATACGGTATCGGAGGCCCTTCCGCCCGCATCCACTGAGATGCGCCGGTCCGCGAACGAGCCGCCTTGAACCGTAACTTCTCGGCGTGTGACGCCGTCGGCTTCTTTGAGCACGCGATTGAGCACGCCGCCCGCCCCGCCGCGGCCGAAGATCAAGGCATTCGGCCCCTTGATCGCCTCGACGCGTTCGACGTTATAGAGGTCGCGGAAGATCTGCGCATCGTCACGTATGCCATTGACGAAAAAATCCGCGGTGGAAGACTGGCCACGGATCACGACCTGATCGCGGTTATTTTCGCCCTGGTGCCAGACGACGCCTGGAATATAGCGCACGACGTCTTCCAGCCGCTGCGCGCCGATGTCTTTGATTTGCTCCTTGGTGACGACGGAAACCGACTGAGGAACGTCGCGCAGTGGCGTATCGGTCTTCGTTGCCGTGGACGTCCGGGTGGCGAGATAGCCAACGGAGTCGCCGGACTCCACCGTGATCGTATCGAGTTCGACCTGCGCGTTGGCGTTCTGTGCGGCACTTCCGGGTTTGGGCTTAACCGCAGGTTCGGCATGGCCGGTGGTCGCTGCGATCGAAGTCAGAAATGTCGCGGCCAGGAAAAACCTGATCGTATTGCCGTGCGTACGCATTGTGCCCCATTCCATTGGGCACTGACCAACTCCTCACACTGTGTGATGCGCGATGCCCACGGGCACGGTAGAAACGAAAAAAAATTCTGCAATAACAATGATTTGTAAGCACTCTAAGGTGCGGCAATTTCGAATTGTAAGGATTCAAATTTAGCTCTTATCGCGCGCTACGCTCTCGCGATTTTCGGCACGGCTAATTTTTTCGCACTAAAAAGATTTTCAAAGTTTTTTTCGGGTCGACGCAATGAGTGCCCAAGAAAACAAACCGCCCCTGCGTTTGGCGTGAGGCGGTTACCAAAAAGCAAACCGCCCCGCGTTTGAGGCGGGGCGGCGTTCTTGGTCAGTTGTCGATAAGATTAGTAGCGATAGGTCGCTTCGCGATATCCGCCACCCACGCGCTCGTAGCCGCCGCAGTTACAGTTGCTGCCCTGAACGGTGCGGTAAGAAACGCTGGTCGAAGTCGTGGTCTGGTACTTGTTCTCGGTACCACCCTGCTGCACTTCTTCGCGGAAGCGGTTGATCGTGTTGATCCGCTTGGTCACGATGTCCTGATAGTGGACGTGCTGGCGATGCAGGACGATTTCCTTGCGGATCACCGGACGGACGTGGACAACCAGCTGGTTTTCCTCGACCGTGCGGTTGCGCGGAACAACCTTGCGGGTGTTCACAACGCGGGTGTTGTAAATAACCCGAGGCGCCTCGCGGACGGTCCGGGTGGAGGTGACGGGACGGTTACAGTTACAGCCCGCATCGTAGCGGTACTCCTGCGCCTGCGCAGAAGGAGCCGCGACGAGACCCGCCGATCCGACGATCAGCAGTGCCAAGAACGCGGAATACAGATGCTTCATCGGATAACCTCATTAACCATGTAAGCCTTACAGGTGCCGCGAGTTTTCCGCACGTTAACCATGATCGCAAGCACCAATTTGGCACACTTACAGACAAGTTTATCGAATTCGGCCCAGCAAACGGGAGCTTAGCGCGAGGGCGTGGCGGTGCGCAGTTCCCTGGCGCCACAATTGCCAGCAGGCATTTGTGGAGAGTTCCGAAAAGCGGATTCACGATGCGGCGGCGTTTATAGTCGCGGCTCAGAAACGGTCATCGCAGGGAAATACTTTGCCGAACAAACTCGCCGCACTGAGGCTCGAAATTGCTCTTGCGAACCGCATCCTCGCCAATGAAGGAGTGCTGGATGCATTCGGTCATGTCAGCGCGCGTCATCCTGATGATCCCAACCGGTATCTGCTCTCGCGCTCGCGCGCGCCGGAGCTCGTCGCGCCGGATGACATCCTGGAATACGACCTGAATTCGCAGCCGGTGCGCGATCCCAAAGTGCCGCTTTATTCCGAACGAGTGATCCACGGCGAAATCTACAAGGCGCGCCCAGATGTCATGGCTGTGTGTCATCACCATGCGCCGGCTTTTATGCCGCTCGTCATCAACGGGATCGATTTTGTCCCGGTGTTTCATCTCGGCGCGGCTGGCGGCGCGAAGCCTCCGTTCTGGGATCAGCGCAAGGAATTCGGCGACACCAATCTCTTGGTCGTAAAGCAGGAAGAGGGCGCCTCGCTCGCGCGGCGCCTCGGCAAGCACTGGATGGTACTGATGAACCGCCATGGCGTCACGGTCGCCGGCGCCGGGGTGCAGGAATGCGTGTTCCGCGCGATCTACTCGACCCGTAATGCGGAATACCAGATCGCCGCAATGAATGCCGGCACGATCAATCCGCTTTCGCCCGGCGAGGTCGAAAAAGCTTCAGCTCTCATGTCGCACACGACCGGCTTGGTTCGGGCCTGGGAATATTGGTCGGTCCGTCTCGACAAGGCCGGCGGGACGCCGCCGAAGGCGCAGAAAAAAAGTTCGAGGCTCAAATCCCGCTGATGACTTCAAGAGCCTCCCGTTGTTCAATCAGCGGGACAACAAAAAGATAGATGGAGGAACACAGATGAAACGACACGCGCTTGTGGCGCTGGCTGTCGCGGTGCCTTTTATTTTTGGCAATGCCGCGAATGCGCAAGACACCCTCAAGATGGTGATGGGCCAGATCAATAACTGGGAAAATCAGTCGCCCGTCCTGGGTCAGGAAGCCGGAATCTACAAAAAGCATAATCTCGTCGTCGAGATGACCGGCTCGCAAGGCGCCGGCGAAACCATCCAGGCGGTCGTTTCGGGGAGCGCAGATCTCGGCGGCGGCGTCGGTGTCGCCGGTGCGCTGCGCGCGATGGCGCGGGGTGCGCCGATCCGCATCCTGCTCCCGATGTTCACCGGGACCAGCGATCTCTACTGGTACGTCAAGGCTGACTCACCATTGAAGTCACTGAAAGACGCAACCGAGCAGACAACCATTGCCTATTCCACCAACGGCTCGTCGTCGAACAACATCGTCGTAGCGTTCAAGGAAGAGCTTGGCGCCAAGGCAAAGCCGACGGCGACCGGCGGTCCTCCAGGCACCATGACGGCGGTGATGTCGGGTCAGGTCGATATCGGCTGGGCGGCGCCGCCGATCGGCCTCAAGGAAGTGAAAGAGGGAAAAATCCGGATCATCGCGCGCGGGTCCGACGTGCCATCGCTCAGGGGGCAAACCGTTCGCGTCGTCATCGTCAACGCGAATGCATTGGCGACGAAAAGAGACGCCATTATGCGTTTCGTCGACGCTTATCGCGAGGGCGTAGCCTGGATGTATCAGAATCCAAAGGCGATGCAGATGTATGCGGACAAGTTGAAAATCCCGCTCGATATCGTTGAGCAGTCGGCCAAGGACTTTCAGCCGATCGCGACGATGCAGACCGAAAAGATGGCCGATCTCGATGGTGCGATCCGCGACGCCGTAAAGCTGAAGTTTCTCGATCAGCCGCTGACAGCGGAGCAGGTCAAGGAATTCATACAGATCCCGCCGCTGAAGAAGTAGTAGCCGCGAACGGGCCGCCTTCGGGCGGCTCGCTATTTTTTGTGGGCGACTTCCGGCGTGCCGTGGGTGTGGAACGACTCGATGGTCTTGAGCCCCCAGGCTTGGCCCTTCTTGCGTTCGTCCTCGGTCCAGGTGATCGGCTTCCAATCCGGCGCGAGCACCAAGCGCGCGCCGGCATTGGCCACCTCGACACGGTTTCCGCCGGGTTCGTAGACATACAGGAAGAAGGTCTGCTGGATCGCGTGTTTGTGCGGCCCGGTCTCGATGTGGATGCCGTTCTCAAGGAAGACATCCGCGGCGAGCAGCACCTCCTCGCGTGAATTGAGCGCGAACGTGACGTGATGAAACCGGCCCGGAACGCCCGTGTGGTCGCGCGTATAGGCGAAATCGTAGGACTTGTTGGTGGCGGTCAGCCAGATGCCCGCTTCGCTGCCGTCATTGAGCACGATGCGCTCAGTCAGGCGAAAGCCGAGATAGTCCTCAAAGAACTTGCGGCACGCCGAAATGTCCGCAGCAAGTCCATTCCAGTGATCGATGCGCCTCACATTGCAGCCGCGCGCCGGAAAACGCTGGGCCTGATTTTTGAGCGACGGCTTGAGCTCCGGCGGCGCCTCGTACCATTCGGTGTCGTAGTAAAGTTCGATGACATGACCGTCCGGATCCTTGCAGACGAAGGTCTTGCCGTGGCCGAGATCGCCGTCAGTCCAGCCCACATCGAATCCCGAGCCTTTCAGCGCGGCGGCGCGGCGCTCGAGCGCCTGGGGCGAGCGGGTGCGGTAGGCGACATGGCCCATGCCGTTGGTTTTCGCCGCGGTAAGTTTGATCGAATAACGCTCGTAGTCGTCGTAGCAGCGCAGGTAAATCGAATCGCCCTTTTCGCCACTTTTGGTCATGCCGAGCACGTCAATGAAGAACCGTGCGCTCTGCTCGAATTTCGGAGTCAGCAGTTCGAGGTGCCCGAGATGCGCGATGTCGAGATTTGGTTCTTTGATTGTCACGTTAGACGTCTTCCGGCTTATCGACGTAGATCAGTCCGGCCTTCTTGAGCGGCTCGCGCATATTGTACATATCGAGGCCGAGCACGCCTGCCGCAAGCTTCTGACGCTTGGCGTCCTCGTCGTCGAAACGTTTCTGGGCTTTCTCCGCGACCTCGGCACAGTATTTTTTAGGAACGACGACGACCCCATCATCGTCGGCGACCACCGCGTCGCCCGGCTCGACATAGACCCCGGCGCACACCACCGGGATATTCACCGACCCTAGCGTCGCCTTCACTGTGCCTTTTGAGGAAATCGCACGCGACCAGATGGGAAAGCCCATCTCCTTGAGCGCAGCGACATCGCGGCAGCCGGCATCCATGACGACGCCCTTCACGCCGCGCGCCTTCAGTGATGTGGCGATGAGATCGCCGATCATACCGTCGGTATTGTCAGCGGTGCAGGCGAGCACGACGATGTCGCCGGGCTGGCACTGCTCGATGGCCACATGAAGCATCCAGTTGTCGCCGGGTTGCGCGAGAACGGTCACCGCAGGTCCGGCGATCGATGCGCCGGCCCAGACCGGGCGGATATAGGGCTTCATCAATTGATACCGCCCCAGGGCCTCGTGAACTGTGGAGGCGCCGAGCTTTTCGAACGTCGCGAGTGCGGCGGCGTCGGCGCGCTGGATGTTGCGAACGACAACGTTCTTCATGGCCCCGTCCTTTACCTCAGCCTAGAGCGTCGGTGACGACCCGGGGAAATACGGTCTGGTAGGCCTCGCCGTAGGTCATCGGAATCCCGGTATTGCGGGAGCCCTGGATGCCCCGGTTGAGCGCCACGCGCTCATAATAGTGCCAGAGGTGCTTCTGCGCGGCGAGGATTTGAAACGCCTTGTATTTTGTCTCCCACACCCCATCGATTTTCAGGATGAGGTCGGGCTTGTAGTTGCACTGTTCCGGCTGGTGGGGCTCGAACAGATAGACCGCAGGCGCCGTATATTTGTACTTAGCGTCCGGCTTGTGCCCCATCGCCTGCGCCACGACGCGGGTTTCCTGCGCGAAATGCGCGGCATTTGGATGATCGAAATTGTAGGGGTCTTCGAGTGCGTGGGTGAGCACAAAAGCGGGATTGAGCTCACGATAGATGTCGACCATGCGCTCGAAATGCTTGTCGGTCAGCCGCAGCGGATAGTCGCCGGCGTCGAAAAATTCGATCTCGGCGCCGAGCAGTTCGGCCGCGCGGGCCGCCTCGTCTTTGCGTCCGGCCTTGACCTTCTCGAGTGTGGCACCGGCCTCTTTCCAGGCAAACTGGCTCTCGCCGCGCTCGCCGAACGACAGGCAGACGATCTTCATCTTGTATCCGCGCTTGGCGTGCAGCGCGATGGCGCCGCCGGCGCGCCAGACAAAGTCACCGGGGTGCGCGGTGATCACGAGGCCGGTTTTTCCGTCAGCCACGCAAAACTCCATTCTCAAAATGCGAGCAATTCAATAGCATTCCCGACTTCGAAAGTCTTGTCATGGCAGCCACCACGATCCGCATTGCGCTCGGCGACTACCCGCACACGCTGCCGCTCAAGCGCGGGGAGATCACGTCGTCTTCGCTCAAGCTCGACTTCGTCGAGGTCAAGCCGATGCATATGGCGTTCAAGCCCATGGTGCGTGAGCATGCCTATGACGCCAGCGAACTCGCGCTGGTGACTTTTTTACAGGCCAAGGAGCACCGCAAGGGGTTGAAGCTGCTGCCGGCGGCGATGCTGGCGCGCTTCCAGCACCACACGATGCTGCACAATGCGGAGCGCGCGCGTCTGACGCCGAAAGATCTGGCCGACAAGAGGATCGGCGTGCGCTCATACAGCCAGACCACTGGGGTTTGGCTGCGCGGCATCCTTCAGAATGACTACGGCGTCGATTTTTCAGGCGTGCGGTGGTTGACATTCGAAGACGGTCACGTCGCTGAGGGGAAAGACCCTCCGGGCGTCGAGCGCAGCACAAAAGACATGACCAACATGCTGATCAACGGCGAGCTTGACGCTGCCATTTACGGCGCGGCCATGCCGGACGACCCGCGCCTGCAAAGCGTCATTCCAAATCCGGAGGTTGAGGCACAAAAATGGTTTGCCAAGCACAAGCTGGTTCCGGTCAACCATATGGTTGTCGTCACCGACGAGTTCGCGCGCTCTGATCCATCCGCGGTTGATGCGCTCTATCGCCTGCTCGAGGCCGGCTGGAAGGCGGCGGGATCGAAAAGCGACACGCCGTTTGGGAAAGCGGCCAACGCGGCAGGGCTGGAATTGTTGTCCCGTTACGCGTTTCAGCAGAAGCTTGTCTCGCGGCCGTTCACCGCCGCGGAACTTTTTGAGTAGGAAGCATGGCCACGAAATCCCGCGATCGGCTCGAAGAAGCGCTCGCGCGCATTGACGATCCAAAAGGCGAGGGCGCGCGGGCGTGCCTTACCGTTTATCGCACCGAAGCGCGGATCGCCGCGGATGCGGCGGACGCTCGCGCGCGTGACGGCCAAATGCGCGGCCCACTGGACGGGACCATCGTTTCGATCAAGGACCTGTTCGACGTCGCCGGAGAAGTGACCCGAGCGGGGTCGAAAGTGCTCGCCGCCGAAGGAAAGAAAGCGGCGGAAGACGCGACGGTGGTGAAACGATTGCGCGAAGCGGGCGCTGTCATCATCGCCAAGACCAACATGTCGGAATTTGCTTTCACCGGAATTGGCATAAATCCCCATTACGGAACGCCCGGCAATCCCGCGGACCGCGCGCGGGTCCCGGGGGGCTCCTCCTCTGGCGGGGCTGTCGCCGCGGGCGACGGCATGTGCGAAATCGCGATCGGCTCCGACACCGGTGGATCGGTGCGCATCCCGGCCGCGCTCTGTGGCATCGTCGGTTTCAAGCCCAGCCGTCAACGCGTTCCAACCGACGGCGCTTTTCCGCTGTCTTACACGCTCGACTCGATTGGGCCGATGGCAAAAACCGTGGCGCAGTGCGCGCTGGCGGACGCTGTCATGGCGGGCGAGAAATCCACCGCGCTGGAAGAGGCGTCGCTCAAGGGCCTCAAATTTGGCGTCGCGCAGGGCGTGCCACTTGAGAAGCTCGACGACACGGTCGGCAAATCGTTTCCCGCCGCGCTCGCGACGATCGAGAAAGCCGGCGTAAAACGCAGCGACGAAAAGCTGTCGCTGCTTGACGACATGACCGAACTGTTCAAGTACGGCAGCATCCTGGTCGCCGAGGTCTATTCGATTCACAAGGAGCGTCTCGAAAAGCACAGCGCGGAAGTCGATCCGATCGTCTGCAACCGCATACAAAAGGGCGGCGAACTCTCGGCCGCGACTTATATTCGCATCATGCGTGAGCGCGCCCGCATGATCGCGGCAATGGATGCCGCTCTTGCGAGGCTGGATGTGCTGGCGATGCCGACCTGTCCAATTGTCGCTCCGCGCATCGACGAAGTGAGCGACTCGAAAGACTTCATGGCGCGCAACATGATGCTGTTGCGCAATACGACAATCGGCAACTTCTTCGATTTAACCGCCGTCTCGTTACCCCTGCCGCGGAATGGCCAGTTACCGACAGGCTTGATGCTGCTTGCGCGAAACGGCAGCGACAAGAAACTGCTGCAGATCGCGGCGGCGGTCGAAAGGCTGTTCGCCTAGAAATCCCGCAGAGCGGCAAGAACGGAGTTGTAGCGGTTCGTGCCGAACCGCTTCACCAACCGCTCTTCGTGCTTCGCCGACAAAGCCCGGGCGCGGGCGAACAGTTTTTGGCCTTCCCCGGTCAGGTGCAAGGCGTGCGAACGCTTGTCTCGCGCTGACGGCAGGCGCTGGGTGATATCGCGGCGGCCCAGATCGTGCAGCATTCGCGCGAGGCGCGCGCGCTCGATGCCGAGCGTTTCCGACAAAGCCGCTTGGGTCAGGCCGGGATTGGCCGCCACCACCGCGACCACCGAAAATTGAGCGGGGCTCAGGTCGAGCCCCGAGAGGGCGCGGATGAAATCCTGGAAAACCCAAAGCTGCACGCGGCGGATGAAATAGCCAAGCCGGGCGTCGAGCACGCCGAGCTTTATCGACGCGCTGCCGCGCCGCACCATGGGCGCGCGCTGCAGCGGCATGGCGCCGCGCGGTCTTGTCGATAGCGTGGGCTCCCGGGCCATAGGTCACGGTTGACTGAAATGTTGTCCACGTCAACAATGCCCGCGACTGCGCTTGCCAAAACGGGCGCTTGGCGCAAGCCATCACAATCCGGCAATATGGCCACAAAGGCCGACAGGCCGTGAGGGAGGACAAATCATGAGTCGCAAAATTTCGGATACGCGGGTGAGCCGCCGCACCGTAACCGCGGGCATCGGCGCTGCCGCACTCGCCGGCGTCGCGCCGTTCAACATCGGCCGCGCCCAGGGCGCGCCCCTCAAGGTTGGCGTGCTGTTGCCCCGGTCGGGCACGCAGGCCGGCATCGGCCAGGATTGCCAGCGCGGCGTCGACATCACCGTCGGCATCCTCAAGCAGATGAAGATGCCGGACCTTCAGATCATGAATGCCGACACCGAAACCAACGTCGATGTTGCGCGTGCGCGTGCTGAGAAGCTGATTGCCGATGGCGCGCAGCTCCTCGTCGGCGCCTTCGACTCCGGGCAATCCACCGCGATTGCGCAAGTCGCGGAGCAGAAGGGCATTCCCTACGTCATCAACATTGCGGCCGCCCCGCCGATCACCGAGCAGGGCTACAAATTCGTGTTCCGCAACTTCCCGACCGGCCCGATGATTCTGCGCGATGCCTTCTTGAACCAGAAGGAAATCTTCGCGCTCGTGAACGACCAGCCGAAGACGGCAGTGATGCTGCACGTCAACGATACCTACGGCATGTCGATCCTCGGCGGCACCAAGGCGATGTTTCCGCGTTTCGAGATGCCTTACAAAATCGTCGAGGAGATCGCCTACGATCCGGCGGCGCGCGACCTGTCGGTCGAAGTCGCCAAGGCGAAGGCGACCAACGCGGAAGTGCTGATCGCGGTCAGCCGCCTCAACGACGCCATTCTTGTGACGCGCGAGATGATCAAGCAGCGCTGGACGCCGAAGTCGGTGTTGTCGATTGGTCCGGGCTGGTACGAAGACCAGTATCTCAAGACACTCGGCAAGAACGCCGACGGCCCGATCAGCTTCGTGCCGTGGTACGATCCCAACAAGAAGGCGACCAAGTTGCTTGAAGATGCCCTCGCCAAGGCGCACGCGGGTATCGGCCTCAACACCAACCACGTCTATACGTTCGAAGCGCTGCTGGTCGCTGCCGACGCCTACAAGCGCGCCGGGTCCGCCGACCCCAAGGCTTTGGCCGACGCGATCCGCGCCACGAAGATCACCGATAACGTCAGCCCCGGCCCCGGCATCCAGTTCGACGCCAAGGGTCAGAACGATCAGCTCAAGTGTTCGGCGATTCAGAACCGCGGCGGCAAGCTGGTGACGCTGGCGCCGAAGGCGTCGGCGAACGCGAAGCCGGATTGGCCGCTCAAGCGCGCCTGATGCACCAAGGATAGCGGCCGGGCTTGTCCCGGCCGCTGCATTTTCTTCGCAGGCCCCGCCGCCGTGCCCCTTGATGTCTACCTCAACGTCGCCGTCGGTGGCCTCCTTACTGGCCTCGTCTACGGCCTGATGGCGCTCGGCCTGTCGGTGATCTTCGGCGTGGTGCGCGTCGTCAATTTCGCACATGGCGAGATGATGACGATCGCGATGTATCTCGCGATCACGCTGTTCAGCGTGCTGGGTCTCGATCCGCTGGTGATGCTGGTGCCGATCGCCGCCGTGCTATTCGTATTCGGCTACGCGCTGCAAGCCAAACTCATCAACTCATTCATCACGCGGCCGGAGCACAGCCAATTTCTGTTGTTGGTCGCGATCGCCATCATCCTCGTTAATGGCCTTCTCATCATTTATGGCCCCGACGCCCGCAATGTTCAGACTTCTTACTCGTTCGACAGTTTCGAAATCGGCCGCCTGATTATCGACGCCAATAAGCTCTATGCCGCCTTTGCCGCTCTTGTGGTTACGGCGCTGCTGTTCGCGTTCTTCCGGTTCACGGCGACCGGAACAGCTATCCGGGCCTGCGCGGACAATCACACCGGCGCGCTCGTCGTCGGGCTCGATGTCAAGAAGCTCTACGCGCTAACCTTCGCGCTTGGTTCGGCCTGCGTCGGCGCCGCGGGCGTCATGCTGTTGATGATCTTTGACGTCACACCGGCGCTCGGGCCGGCTTATACGCTGCTCGCCTTCGTCATCGTCATCACGGGCGGCCTCGGTTCGATGCCGGGTGCGCTGCTCGGCGGCGTCCTGATCGGAATGACCGAAGCGCTCGCCGGGCTGCTCTTTCAGCCCTCGATGAAGAGCATGTTCACCTTCGCTATTCTTGTGCTGGTCCTGCTCATCCGCCCGCAGGGCATCATGGGTCGCCGCGCATGATCGGGCGCATCCTCAGGGACGTGCCGCGCCGCACGCTGGTTCTGCTGGCGTGCTTTTTCGCCGTTCTGGCGGCGGTGCCTTTCATTGCCGGCGACTATGTCCTGACGATCCTGATCCTCATTCTCTATTTCGCGTACACGGGACAGGCCTGGAATATCCTGATGGGTTTCACGGGATACCTGTCGCTGGGCCATGCGCTTTTCACGGGCCTCGGTGCCTACAGCGCCGCATCGCTGTTTGTTCACTTCGGTGTCGCCCCGTGGCTCGGTCTTCTGGCGGCCATCCCGATCGCCATGGCGGTCGCAGGTCTGATGGGATTTCTGGCCTTCCGCTTCCGCGTATCAGGCGTTTACTTCGCCATCTTGACCATCGCCTTCGCCGAATTTGCCCGGATCGGCTTCGACCATTTTGCCTGGGTCAGCGGGTCGTCGGGGCTTTTCCTGCCCGTCGCACAGTACGCCCACAACGATCTGTGGCGGCTGCGCGGTAATCCAATGATGTTCTACTACATTATTCTGGTTGCGACGGCGCTGGCGTTCCTCATCAGCTATCTCCTGCTGCGCAGCCGCACCGGCTATTTCTGGCTCGCAATTCGTGAAGACGAACAGGCCGCGCGTGCGACCGGCATCGACACGTTCCGCTACAAGATGATGGCGGTGATGATTTCCGCCGGCATGACGTCATTCGGAGGGGTGTTCTACGCTTTTTATTACAACAACCTATTTCCTGAGCAGGTCTTTCACATCGCGCGTTCGATAGAGATCATTCTGGCCCCGATGGTGGGCGGCATCGGTACCTTGTTCGGGCCCATTGTCGGCGCGTTCGTGCTTGAAACCGCCTCGGAGGGTTTGCGCGTCATCCTCGAAGCATTCGGCATCGACGTGCCCGGCATCAAGCAGGTGTTCTGGGGGTTTGTGCTCCTCGCGATCGTCATCGCTCTGCCCGAAGGCGTATGGCCCTGGATCGCGCGCCGCCTGGGCCTTAAGGAGCGCGGGCCATGACCGTGCTCCTCAAGGTCGAAGGCATCACCAAGCGCTTCCGCGGCCTCGTCGCCGTCGACAACGTTTCGCTCGAAGTGCCGCAAGGCGCGATCTATGCGGTGATCGGCCCGAACGGCGCCGGCAAAACGACGCTGTTCAACATGATCGCCGGGGAGTTTGCGCCGAATGCCGGCACGATCGCTTTCAACGGCGAGCGCGTCGACGGCCTGTCGCCCGACGTCATCTGCCGCCGCGGCGTCGGCCGTACCTTCCAGATCGTGAAGCCATTTCCGGCGCTCAGCGTCGAGGACAACGTCATGGTCGGCGCGCTGCTGCGAAAGCCCGATATCGGCGCAGCGCGCGAATGGACTCGCGTCGTCCTCGATCGGCTAGATCTTTTTGACAAGCGCGCGCAGCGCGCGTCATCGTTGACCCTGCCTGACCGGAAACGCCTTGAAGTCGCGCGGGCGATCGCCACTGAGCCCAAGTTACTGCTCTTGGACGAAGTGATGGCAGGCCTTCGGCCAACCGAAACCGACCGCATGGTCGATGTTTTTCGGCGGCTCAACCAGAACCATGGCGTTACGATTCTCCTGATCGAGCACGTCATGCGCGCGGTCATGGCGCTCGCGCAGGAAATTCTCGTCCTGCATCACGGCGCGGCCATTGCGAAGGGCGCGCCTAAGGACGTGGTGCGCGAAAAGGCGGTGATCGAATCCTATCTTGGTGCCGAGGCGGTGCACTGATGCTGCTCGTGGAGAATCTCGACGTTTTCCATGGCGACGCGCAGGCGCTCGATCGCGTGACCCTCGAGGTGCAGGAGGGGGCGATCGTCGCCATTGTCGGCGCGAACGGTGCGGGTAAGACCTCGCTGATCCGCACCATCGCCGGTATCTATAAGCCGGCCGCCGGGCGCATCGTATATCGCGGCACCGGCATCGATGGCTTGCCGAGCTTTAAGGTCTGCAACCTCGGGATCGGTCAGGTAGCCGAAGGCCGCCAGGTTTTTCCCACCCTCTCGGTCGGCGAAAATTTGCTGATGGGCGCTATGCTGCCCCGTGCCCGCGCCGACACCCAGAAAAACTTCGATCGCGTGCTCACCATGTTTCCGCGGCTCGCCGAGCGCCGCAATCAGGCGGCCGGCACGTTGTCCGGCGGCGAGCAGCAGATGCTCGCGATCGGCCGCTGCTTGATGGGCGCGCCTGACCTGGTGATGTTCGACGAGCCATCGCTGGGGCTGGCACCGACGGTGGTGCAGCAGGTGCTGCAAACAATCGTCGATCTCAATCGCGCTGGCCTGACTTGCCTCCTGGTCGAGCAGAACGTCGCGGTGTCGCTCAAGCTGGCGAGCCGCGCTTATGTGCTCGAGAACGGCCGCATCACTTTATCGGGCGCCGGAAGCGAATTGCTTGCCGACGACCGGGTGCGGCAGGCCTATCTCGGCATGTAGGCGATCACAGACGCGCGGTTGGGAATTCTTTGCGTGTCAGAAAGGCGAGCGCGGCGACGCGCAGCGTCAAGGGCGCATCTGGAAAACTGGCGCGCAGGATTTTGAGAGCTTCGGCGTCGCTCGCCGGAGAAAATTCCATGACCCGCTCCGCCATAGCGAAGGGATCCTTCATTTTCTGAGATCCGATGGGGAGAGCTTGGCCCATTCTCTGGCTCCTGCGCGAACCGCTGGCCGCCAGTCTGGGCGGCGAGGTTTGACGAGCCGTTAACGGCGCAGCAGTGAGCCAGTTCCCGCGGATTTGGACCGGTTGTGAGGCGGCGTTGCCTATTTCGCAGGCGGGCCGATCGTGACTGTCAGCTTTCCGACACCCTCGACTTCGCATTCGAGCTTGTCTCCAGCGACCGTCGCGGCAACGCCGGAAGGGGTGCCCGTCATGATGACGTCGCCTGCGCGCAGCTCGACCATTTCCGAAAGCTTCGAAATCGTCTCCGGAATGTTCCAGATCATCTGATTGAGGTCGCCTTCCTGGCGCACCTTGCCGTTCGCTTTGAGGACGATCTTGCCCTTGGTCGGATGGCCCGTTTCCGCCGCCGGCTTAAGCGGCCCGCACGGCGCGGAATGATCGAAGGCCTTGCCGATTTCCCAGGGCCGTTTGACGTCGCGGGAGGCGATCTGCAGATCGCGGCGCGTCAGATCGATGCCGACGGCATAGCCGTAAATGCAATCGTTGGCCTTCGAGACAGGAATGTTGCGTCCGCCGCTCTTGAGCGCGACGACAAGCTCCACCTCGTGGTGCATATCCTTGGTCAGGGACGGGTAGGGCACCGTGCCGCCGTCCGGAACGATCGCATCCGCGGGCTTTGCAAAAAAGAACGGCGGGGCGCGCTCGTCCTGTCCCATTTCGCGAATGTGCTCGATGTAGTTCCGGCCGACGCACCAGATCCGGCGAACCGGGAAAGTCTTGTCGGTTCCGGCAACAGCGATCTCGGCTTGCGGCGGCGGCGCAATCACGTAACGGGCATTATCGGCCATGGCTTGCTCTCGGTGAGGAAATTGTGAGTGCGACCTAGCACATCGGATGCGGCCATCAAATCACTAGACGGCGGCCGCGGGGCGCTCTTCCTGTTCTTGGAGTTGAAGCCTGTAGAAGGCGGCATAGCGGCCGTTCTTGGCCAAGAGTTCGTCATGCCGACCGCTTTCGGCGACGCTGCCGTTTTCGATGACCAGAATGCGATCGGCGTGAGAAATCGTGTGCAGCCGATGGGCAATGACGAGCGTGGTGCGGCCCGCTTCAAGGCGTTCCATCGCGTTACGCACCTGCAATTCCGATTCCGAATCGAGCGCAGCGGTCGCTTCATCAAGGAGGATGATCGGTGCATCCTTGATCAACGCACGGGCGATCGCGATGCGCTGCCTTTGCCCTCCTGAAAGTTGCATGCCTTGCTCGCCGACATCGGTGTCGTATCCCTTGGGAAAAGCAGAGATAAAGTCATGAGCGTTCGCAGCCTGGGCCGCAGCGACGATTTCGTTTTCGGTGGCGCCGAGGCGGCCGAACGCGATGTTGTCGCGGATCGTGCCGCGAAACAGGAACACGTCCTGCCCGACATAGGCGATTTGCGAGCGCAACGATCGGCGCGAGACGTCCAGAATATTTTCGCCGTCTATAGTGATGAGGCCGCCGTGCGGGTCGTAAAACCGAAGGAGCAGGTTGAAAACCGTCGACTTGCCGCTGCCGGAGGGGCCGACCAGCGCGGTGAGGCTGTTGGGCTCCGCTGTGAATGTCATGCCCCGGAGCACCGGGTCGCTGTTGCGGTAACGGAAGTGGACATTCTGGAACGCAATGCGGCCTTCGGCGCGGCTGCCGCGGCGCAGCGCCGGCTTGCCGTCGTCGGGTTGTTCAGTCGGCGGACTGTCAAGTACCTCGAAGAGCACCCGCACGCCGATCAGCATATTGTTGATGTCGAGATTGAGCCGCGCCAATCGCTTCGCCGGCTCATAGGCCAGCAAGAACGCCGTCATGAAGGAGAAAAACTCGCCGGGGGTCGCGCCAGTCGCGATCACCCGGTAGCCGCCATAGGCGATCGCTGCGGAGACCGCGATGCCTCCCAGCGATTCCATGAGTGGGCTGGCGCGGTTCGCGATGCGCGCCAGTTTATTGTTATGCGCCTCGACTTCCGCGACATGGCGGTCGAACCGCTCGCGCATCGTGCTTTCAAGGGTAAAGGCTTTGACGATCCGGATGCCTTGCAGCGTCTCGTGCAGGGTTTCGATGATCTGGGTGCCGCCGACAAACTGCTTGCGCGCCACGACCCGGATTCGTTTGACCAGCTTGCGCAGGACCAGGAATGCCGGCGGCGCGATCACCAGCCCGAACAGCGACATAACGGGGTCTTGGACGATCATCACCCCGACGAGACCGATGATCGAAAACAAATCGCGGCCGACGGAGGCGACAAGCTGATTGAGGACGCCCGTTGCCGCTACGGCGCCCGTGTTCAGGCGAGCGATGAATTCCGTCGAGTGCCGCTGGGCGAAAAAATCGAGACCTTCGTCGAGTAGTTTCTGGAATACGCGTCGCTGGTAGCTCGCGATCACGCGATTGCCGATGCGCATGAGCACGACGACGTGACCGTACGTCGCAAAACCCTTGAGCATAAACAAAGCCATCGTCGCGGCACTTAACGCCAGCACCGCGCGCAGATCGCCGAAGACGTAAGCTGCATTCACGACCTTACCGACGAGATACGCGGACAAGGCTGTGGCGCCGGCTGCGATGCCCCCGAGGACCATCGCAAACGCGTATTTTTTCCAGTAAAGGCGACCCTGCTCGGTAAGGAGGCGCTTTATGAGAGCTAGCGCGCCGTGAGCCTTGTCACTTTGTGAGCCGCGATCCCAATCGGTCATGCGCGCGGTGCGTTAGCACAAAGCGGTGCGGGATTCACCCTCTATGACTCACGGGCGTTAGCTGCTGCGTCGGCTGCCCAGCCGGCGTTCCCACGCCAATGCATGCGTGACGATGGTGTCGAGATTGTCGAATTGCGGCCGCCAATCGAGGGTGGCGCGGAGCCTGCCGACGTCCGCGACCAGTGTGGCTGGATCGCCGGGGCGCCGCTCCGTGGCCTCGACTGGAAAATCGCCGCCGTTCGCGCGCTTGACGGCTTCGATCACTTCGAGAACCGAAAAGCCATGTCCGTAGCCGCAGTTGAATGTGGCGCTTGCGCCGCCGCGGCGCAGATAGCCGAGCGCGGCTGAATGCGCGCGAGCCAGATCGCTGACATGGATGTAATCGCGGATACAGGTGCCGTCGCGCGTCGGATAGTCAGTTCCGAAAACATCGAGTTTCGGGCGGCGGCCCAGCGCGACTTCACAGGCCACTTTGATCAGGTGCGTGGCGTTCGGTGTGGATTGTCCCGTCCGCAATTTCGGATCGGCGCCCGCGACGTTGAAATAGCGCAGCACGACGAAGCGCAAGTCGTGCGCACGCGCGGCATCATGCAGCATGATTTCGGACATCAGCTTCGAAGTGCCGTAAGGCGAGATCGGCTTGGTCGGCGTCTCCTCGCGGACCGGCGAGGTCTCGGCATTGCCGTAGACGGCCGCGGTCGATGAAAAGATGAACTGCTTCACACCGGAATGGACGGCGGCATCGACCAGGATGGCCGTGTTCATCGTGTTGTTGAGGTAGTAGCCGAGCGGATCGCGCACGGAATCCGGAACGACCACCGACGCCGCGAAATGGATGACGGCATCGATACGGTGCTTGGTCATCGCCTGGGTGAGCAGGTCGCGGTCGCCCGTCGAACCGACGATGACCGGAACCTGGTTTGGCAACAAATAGCGGAAGCCGGTCGAGAGATTATCCAGCACGACGACCTGGTCGCCGGCGTCGACCAGCTCTTGCACCATGTGGCTGCCGATATAGCCGGCACCGCCGGTCACTAAAATTGCCATGCGCGCGCTCTCCCGTCAGTCATCCCTAACTTGAGTCGCCGCTTGCACCTATCCGCCCGCCGACGCGGCGCACATTTATCAACCGCGGTTGGCCAATACCTTTGCAAGGGCCGCGCGGACGGCAGCGGATACCTCCGAGAGGGGCACATCCGCCGTGTTGCGGTGGCGCGCGGCGCGCGTTCCTTCCATTTTGATGCGGCTGAGGACGTCGAGCGGCGTCGGCGGCTCGATCACTGCGGCGAGCGGGTTCAGCGGCGCGCCATGAAATACGCTGCTCGGGCCAAAGATCGCGACAGTCGGCTTGCCGAGCGCGGCCGCGACATGCATGAGGCCGGAATCATTAGCGACCGTAACATCGGCTTCGGCGAGCGCGCGGATCGCGACGCACAGGTCCTGGCCAGTGAGGTCGCGAACGCTTTTGCCCCCGGCTTCGGCGATCAATGCGGCGGCAGCGCTCTCTTTCGGTCCTCCCACCACCCAAATTGAAACGCCATCCTTGCTGAGATCCTGAGCCAGCCGGGCGTAATGGGCCGCGGGCCATGCCTTGCCGGGGCCAACGGCGCCGGGGGCGAGCGCAACCACCGGCGTGTCTCTTTCGATCAATCCCTCGCGTTGGCGCCACGCGACGCGCTCGCGTTCGGGCACGATCAATTCCGGCTCCGGCCAGTGCGCCGGTAGAGGCGCGCCCCTTGGCAAAGCGAGCGCGCCCATATGATCGATCATGCGCGGCAAGCTTTCTTCGCCGGAGCGAATATCGTTGATGAGGCCGAACCGAAGCTCGCCAAGAAATCCGGTGCGCACTGGAATGCCCGCAAGATAAGGCGCGAGCGCGGATTTCCATGTGCGCAAGGTTATGATCGCTTGACCGTAGCGCTCTTCGCGCAGGCGTCGCGCCAGCACGCGCCGTGCGCTAAAGGAGAAGCGGCCATGAGGGAAGTCCGCGACGACGGCTTTGCGAACGCCCGGCATATAATCGGCTAATGGCGCGCACAACGAGCTCGCCAACATGTCGACCGGGCGGTCAGGGTCTTGCGCGCGTAACAGCTTCACAACGGTGTGGCTGCGCACGAAGTCGCCGATCCACGAATAGGTGACGACCAGGGCCGGATCGCCCCCGCCTCTCGACGCGATGTTCATGCTTTGACTTTGCCCCAAAACTTCGCGCGAGACATGGGTTTTAACGGAACGAAGCGATTTTCGTAGGGACGGGTCGAGTATTTTTCAGCCTTTGATATAACAAATACGGCTTTGGCAGCTCCAACCCATGATCGACTTCGAAAAATATCTGGCTCGGCTGAGCGAACAGACCGTGCTGTGCGTCGGTGACGTCGTCCAGGACGAGTTCGTCTATGGCGATGTCGCGCGCATATCGGCGGAGGCGCCGACGCCGGTCTTGGTCGTCAAGCGCACCGAGCAGATGCTCGGCGGCGCCGGCAACGTCGCGCGCAACATCGCCGCGCTGGGCGGGCGCTGTATTTTTCTGGGCGTGATCGGCGACGACGAGACCGGGAAAGCTCTCACCGCGGCCGTTAAGAATGAGCCGCGTATCGAGGCGCATCTGATCGTCGAGCGCGGCCGGCAAAGCACGCGCAAGGTGCGCTTCGTGTCCGAAAAGCACTGGACCCATCTGGCGCGCGCCGACTGGGAAGCGGCGGCGCCGATCGCCAAGACGACCGAAGATGCGCTGATCGACCATGCGTTGAAAGCGCTGGGCAAAGTCAGCGCGATCGTCATCGCCGATTACGGCTTGGGCCTACTCACGCGCCGCGTTGTGCACGCCGTCATCGAGGCGGCGACCAAGGCCGGGAAGCCGGTGCTCGTCGATCCGCGCGGCCGGGATTACTCGAGCTATGCCGGCGCCACTCTCATCAAGCCAAACAAACAGCAGCTCGCCGAAGTGGCCGACCGCGCGCTGGACAGCCAGGCAGCCATTATCGAAGCGGCGGAGAAGCTTCGCAAAGATCTCGGAGCGAAGGCCACGCTGGTCACGCTCAGCGAAGCGGGCATGGTCTTGATCAGCGGTGAAGCGCCGCTGCATTTGCCTTCTTATCCCGTGAAAGTACGAGACGTATCCGGCGCCGGCGACACGGTGTCTGCGTCTCTCGCTCTGCTCATGGCGGCCGGCGCCTCTTTCGAAGTCGCCGCGCGCGCCGCCAATGCCGCGGCGGCCGTGGTCGTGGGCAAACGTGGCACCGCGACGGCTTCGTTGGACGAACTGCGCAGCCAGCTTTTGCCCTCCGCGGCCCTTGCGGTGGAGCACAAGATCATCTTCGACGCCGCCCAACTCAACGACCGCCTGGCCGAATGGCGGGCACAGGGTTTGCGCATCGGTTTCACCAATGGCTGTTTCGACCTGCTCCATCCCGGACATATCAAGGTGATCACTGGCGCGCGCGCCCATTGCGATCGCCTCGTCCTGGGACTGAACTCCGACGCGTCAACGCGCCGCCTCAAGGGCGCGGGCCGTCCCGTCCAAGACGTGCACATGCGCGCGGAGATGCTGGCAGCGCTGGAAGCGGTTGATCTGGTTGCGGTGTTCGAGGACGATACGCCGCAGAAATTGATCGAGCAGGTGCAACCGTCCGTGCTGGTCAAGGGCGCGGACTACCGCGGCAAGGATTTGCCGGGGCGCGACGTGGTCGAGAAATCAGGTGGCGAGGTCGTCTTTATCGACCTTGTGCCCGGGCAATCGACCACATCGACGGTCGAGCGGCTGCGTGCCGGCAAAAGCCGCTAAATCCGGGATGGCGCGGCGTAAAAAATCGACGCAAAAGGTGTTCGCAGTGTGTGGCGCGCCGGGTCGCCAAGCCATCGGCGGGCATGCTAGGCACGCATCCAAAAGCTGACACGAGAAGCTCGATGACTTCCGCCACAGTCGAAGAAGCAAAGCCAATCCGCATCGGCGTCGTTGGCGTCGGCGTCATGGGGTCGAACCATGCCCGCGTTCTCGCCGGGCTGAACGGCGCGACTCTCGTTGGCGTCGCCGATCCGGACCGCAAACAGACAGATTTTGTGGCGCGGACGCTTGGCTGTGCCGCGTTCAGCTCAGTCGATGAATTGCTCGCAGCCGGCCCGCAGGCTGTCACCATTGCCGCGCCGACCCATTTGCATCACGACATCGCGCTCGCCTGCATCGCGCGAGGCGTCCACATCCTGGTCGAAAAGCCGATCGCGTCGAGTGCCGAGGAAGGGCGGGAGCTGGTGGCCGCCGCCCGCCGCGCCGGCGTCACTCTGATGGTCGGCCATGTCGAACGCTTCAATCCGGCGGTGGAAGCGGTCAAGGCGGCCATCCGCGACGAGGATATCCTTTCGATCGGCATCACCCGGGTGGGGCCATTTCCCCCGCGCATGTCGAATGTCGGCGTGGTGGTCGACCTCGCCGTCCACGATATCGACCTGATCCGCTGGTTCACGGATTCCGACATTATCGACGTTCAGTCGCAGATCTCGAGCGCAGTCGCCGAACGCGAGGACATCGCGCTCCTGCAATTCCGCACCGCATCGGGCGTGCTCGCTCACATCAACACGAACTGGCTCACGCCCTTCAAGGCCCGCAACGTCACGGTGGCCACGCGTGGCAAATATGTGATGGCCGATTTGATCACGCGTCAGGTCACGGAATGTTTCGGCTTCCAGCCTGACGGCAGTTACTCGATGCGCCATCTCTCCGTCGGCCACGCCGAACCGCTGCGGGCGGAACTGCTGGCGTTTATCGAGGCCGCTCGCACCGGCGGCAAACCCGCCGTGACCGGTGAGGAGGCTGTGGCTTCACTCGAAATCGCGCTGCGCTGTCTCGATCACCGGCCCGCCAATGCGCCCGCGCGGCAGGCGCCACGCGCCGTCGTTGGCTGACGCGACTCAGGCTTTTCGCGTAAGCTCGCGCCGATGATAGGGCGCATCCTCACCGTCGGCGGCTTCACGCTGCTCTCGCGGATCACCGGATTCGTCCGCGATATCATTCTCGCCGCGGTGCTCGGCGCCGGCCCGGTCGCTGACGCGTTCTTCGTCGCGCTGCGGCTCCCCAATCATTTCCGCGCCATCTTCGCCGAAGGCGCTTTTAACGCCGCCTTCGTGCCTTCCTATGCCCGCGTCCGCGAACAGCAAGGCGCGCCGCGCGCCGCGGTTTTTGCGGACCGGATTTTTACCCTGCTTCTGGCGAGCCAACTTGGGCTGCTCGCTTTGGCGCTCCTGTTCACGTCACAGGTCATCGACATTCTGGCTCCGGGTCTCGCCAAGGATCCCGCGCGCTATTCGCTCGCGATCGAACTCACGCGGATCACGTTTCCCTATTTGCTGCTTGTCACCCTGGTGACGCTCTACAGCGGCATGTTGAACACGCTACAGCACTTCGCGAGCCCGGCGGCGGCGCCGATCTTTCTCAATCTGTCGATGATCGTCGCTCTCGCGTTTGCCGCCTTCTTTCCCACGGCCGGCCACGCCGCGGCGTGGGGCGTGCTTGCCGCAGGTATCCTCGAAGCTCTTCTGGTCGGGTGGGACGCGAAGCGCACCGGTGTATTGCCCGGCTTGGCCAAGCCCAAATTTAATCCCGACGTAAAACAATTTTTCCGCGCGTTGGGCCCGGCGACGATCGGATCCGGTGGCGTGCAGCTCGCATTGTTTGCCGACACGATCATCGCCACGTTTCTGCCGGTCGGTGCGATTTCGGCGCTTTATTATGCCGACCGGCTCAATCAATTGCCGATCGGCGTGATCGGCATCGCGGCGGGCACAGTGATCCTGCCGGAAATGGCGCGCCGGATCGCAGCCGGCGATGAGAGCGGGGCCAGGGCGGCGCAGAATCGCGCCATTGAATTCACGCTACTGCTGAGCATTCCGTGTCTCGCCGCTTTCCTGGTCGTGCCCGAAGTCATCGTGCGCGCGCTCTTCCTGCGGGGCGCTTTCACCGCCGCCGACGCAGCGGCCGCCGCGCAAACATTGATGGCTTATGCAATCGGCCTGCTGCCCTTCGTGCTGATCCGCTCGACCGTCGCGAGCTTCCTCGCGCGCGGCGATACCGCGACGCCGGTAAAGGCCGCCTTGGTCGGCGTCGGCGTGAACATCGTTCTCAAGATTCTTTTGATGGGCCTGCTGCAACAGGTCGGCCTGGCGCTCGCAACTTCGATAGGCGCCTGGGTCAATTTTGTGCTCGTGGCCTGGTTCGCGCGGCGCGCTGGATTGACGCGTCCCGACGCCGGCGTGCGTACAGTGCTGGTGCGGCTCGCCGTCGCAGGCGTTGCGCTGGCGGTGTGCCTGTATCTCGCGGGGCCACTCGCGGAGCGCTTCGTGCAGCACGCCGTATCGCTGCGCGCTGAAAGCGTGCTTGCGATTTTGCTCCTGGTCGGCGCGCTGGTTTACGGCGGCGCGCTTATGGCCTTGTTTGGCATCAGCCGGCTGCGGCGGATTCATCAAAAGAATCCATGAAAACAATCATGTGACAGCCTCGCGCGGTCGCAGGGTGAGGTGGACATAATTCTCTCCAAACATTAAGTGAAACGAGCCCGGGCCCGACGGCTGGTTGGTTCTAATCCTCATGAAAGACGCTCTCTCGTTCACGCATCGAATCGCGCTGCTTCTCGCCGCGGCGGCATCGTTGACGCTCGCCGGCTGCGGCGACAGTCAAAAGCAGCAAGCCGCTCCACCGCCGCCAGTCACCGTCGCGAACCCGATCAAACGCACGGTTGTTGACTACGATGAATATGTGGGCCGCTTTGTCGCGGTGAATTCCGTTGAAGTTCGCGCGCGCGTGTCCGGCTACCTCGAAGCCGTGCATTTTACCGACGGTCAGCTCGTGAAGCAGGGCGATCTCCTGTTCACGATCGACAAGCGTCCGTTCCAGAATGTCGTCGAGCAGGCCCGCGCGACACTGACGCAGGCGAAGTCCAACCTGTCTTTCAGCGAAGCTGACTTCAACCGCGGCCAGCAGCTCGTACGCGACAAGACGATCACCGAGCAGACCTTCGAGCAGCGCTCTCAGGCTTTCCGCAATGCGCAAGCCGCCGTTGCCTCGGGTGAGGCGGCCCTGCGCCAAGCCGAACTCGACATCGAGTTCACCGAGCTGCGCGCGCCGATTGCGGGCCGCATCGGCGACCGCCGCGTATCGCCAGGCAATCTTGTGACCGGCGGCGCTGGGGGTACGACGACGATGCTGGCAAGCATCGTCTCGATCGACCCGATCCGGCTCGAATTCACCTTCGACGAAGCATCCTATCTGCGCTACGAGCGCAGCGCGCAAGCCGCCGGCACCCAGACGCCGGACGGCCAAAGCCGCAGCGCCGGACTTGAAATCGCGCTCAAACTAATCGATGAGCGGGATTTCGATCATGCCGGCCGCATGGACTTTGTCGATAACGCGATTGACCGCACGTCGGGCACGATTCGTGGCCGCGGCGTCTTCGCCAACCCCAAGGGCGTGTTCACGCCGGGGATGTTCGCGCGGGTCCGGGTTCCGGGCTCGCCGCCCTACGAAGGTCTCTTGGTTCCGGATGCCGCGATCGGTACCGAGCAGGTCCGGAAATTTGTGCTGACGGTCGCGCCGGACGGCACGGTGGTCCCGAAATACGTGACTGCGGGCCAGCTCACGGCCGACAAGCTTCGCGTGATAAAAGAGGGGCTCGGGCCCGACGATCAGGTAATCGTCAACGGGCTGATGCGGGCGCGCCCCGGCGCCAAGGTCACACCGATGAAAGAGGGTCAGCAACCCGTGCAAGGTGCCCCGGGCGCCGCGGCGCCGAAATAGGCCGTCCGGCATGCGCATATCGCACTTCTTTATCGACCGGCCGATCTTCGCCTCTGTCGTCTCGATCGTGTTCATCATCCTCGGCGGCGTTTCGTTCATACGCCTGCCCATCGCGCAGTATCCGGAGATCGCGCCGCCGATCATCAACATCAACGGTCAATATCCGGGCGCTAGCGCCGAGGTGGTCGCCGAAACCGTGGTGGCGCCGATCGAGCAACAGGTGAACGGCGTTGAAAACATGCTGTACCTGTCGTCGAACGCGACGGCGGACGGCAAGTTTTCCATCTCCGTCACGTTCGATATCGGCACCAACCTCGATATCGCGCAGGTGCAGGTCCAGAACCGGGTCTCGACCGCGACGCCGCGCTTGCCGCAGACGGTGCAGCAGATCGGCGTGACCGTCGCCAAGAGTTCGCCCGATATCTTGATGGTCGTGAACCTGTTCTCGCCGGACGGATCGCGCGACGCGTTGTTCATGTCGAACTTCGCCAATCTTCAGGTAAAGGACGTTCTCAGCCGCATCGACGGCGTGGGTTCGATCATCATCTTCGGCGCGCGCGACTACGCCATGCAGGTCTGGCTCGACCCCGACCGCATGCAGTCATTGAATTTGACCGCGGCGGACGTGACGCAGGCGCTGCAGGGCCAAAACATCCAAGTGGCGTCCGGCGTTCTCAATCAGCCGCCGGTCACGGAGCAACTCGCCTTCCAGATCGCGGTGCGCACGTTGGGCCGGCTCAGCGATCCCGCGGAGTTCGGTAATATTGTCGTCAAGCAGACGGCGAACGCCGTCGTGCGCATCAAGGATATCGGCCGGGCCGAGCTCGCCGCGCAGGATTATTCGTCGAGCTCCTATCTCGACAAGGATCAATCGATCGCGCTCGCCGTCTTTCAGCGCCCCGGATCGAATGCGTTGGCGACGGGCGAGGCCATCCGCAGCGCCATGGCGACTTTGGCGCGCGATTTTCCGCTCGGGGTCCGGCACACGATCATCTACGACCCCACGACGTTCATTCGCCAGTCGGTCGACGCGGTGGTCGAAACCATCTTCGAAGCGATGGTGCTCGTCGTTCTGGTCGTGATCCTGTTCCTGCAGACGTGGCGCGCGGCCATCATTCCCATTGTCGCCATTCCGATTTCGCTCATCGGCACTTTCTTCGCGATGAGCCTGTTCGGCTTCACGATCAACAATCTGTCGCTGTTCGGCCTTGTTCTGGCGATCGGCATCGTCGTCGATGACGCGATCGTCGTGGTCGAGAACGTCGAGCGCAACATCGCCAACGGTCTATCGCCGCGCGAGGCGGCGCACAAAAGCATGGACGAGGTCGGGTCGGCGCTGGTCGCGATCGCGCTCGTTCTGTGCGCGGTGTTTATCCCTGCGGCGTTCATTACCGGCATTTCCGGCCAGTTCTACCGGCAGTTCGCGTTGACCATCGCCGGCTCGACGGTGATCTCGCTGCTGGTATCGCTGACGCTGTCACCTGCGATGTGCGCGATCTTCCTGAAGCCGCACACGCCGCGCCACCGGCGCAAGGAGCGGCCGTGGGAAGTGCCGATCCACCGCTTCTTCGAGCATTTCAATCGCGGCTTCGACTGGCTGAGCGAACGCTACAGCTGGCTGACGGGCAAGGTCGTGCGCATCGCCGTCGTGATGGTCGGTATTTATGCAATCATTCTTGTCGGCGGCCTCACCGGCTTTAGCCTTGTGCCGCAAGGTTTCATCCCGCAACAGGACCGTGGCTATCTGATCGTGGCGGCGCAATTGCCACCCGGCGCTTCGTTGCAGCGTACCGACGAAGTCATGAAGCGTGCTTACGAGATCGCGGCATCGCAGCCGGGCGTGGGTCACGCGATCCGCGTCGTCGGATTCTCCGGGGCCACGTTTACAAACGCGCCGAACTCCGGCGCCATCTTCCTGGTGCTCGACGACTTCAAGAAGCGCGCCGGCGATCCGCGCCAATCGGCGGCCGCCATCCAGGGCGCGCTGTTCGGCAAGATGATGGCGATCCAGGAAGCAGCCGTATTCGTTGTCCAGCCGCCGCCGGTGCAGGGCATCGGCAATGCCGGCGGCTTCCGCATGATGGTCGAGGACCGCGGCGGCGCCGGGCCGGCCGCGCTGCAAGGCGCCGTCTATGCGATGATGGGACGGGCTGCGCAGACGCCGGGCGTGATGCAGGTGTTCTCGCTGTTCGAGACGCAGACGCCACAGCTGTTCCTCGACATCGACCGGACCAAGGCGCAGCTCTTGGGCATCAATCTGCCCGACGTGTTCAATGCGTTGCAGGTCTATATCGGCTCGGCTTACGTCAACGACTTCAACCTGTTCGGCCGCACCTTCCGCGTGCAGGCGCAGGCCTCGTCGGAATTTCGGCTGGAGCCGGATGACGTTCTCAAGCTTCGGGTGCGCAACGCGGCCGGCGAAACAGTGCCGCTGGGCTCGTTCACCACCGTCAGCAGTCAATCGGGTCCGTTCCGCGTGCCGCGCTACAATCTTTACACTGCGGCGGAGCTCGATGGCGCCGCGGCGCCCGGCTACTCGCAGGGGCAAGCCATCAAGATCATGGAGAGGCTCGCCGCCGAGACCCTGCCGCCTGGATTTACCTTCGAGTGGACCACGCTTGCCTATCAGCAGGCCAAGGCCGGCAATACCGCGGTCTTTGCCTTCGCTCTCGGCGTCGTGTTCGTCTTTCTGGTGCTGGCCGCCCAGTTCGAAAGCTTGACGCTGCCTTTGGCCATCATCCTCATCGTTCCGATGTGCCTCGTCGCTTCCATCACCGGCGTGGTGCTGCGCGGTCAAGACAATAATATTCTCACCCAGGTCGGGTTCATCGTGCTGATCGGCCTTGCCGCCAAGAACGCGATCTTGATCGTCGAATTCGCCAAACAGCTCGAAGATCAGGGCCAAGACCGGTTGGCCGCGGCGATCGAAGCCGCCCATTTGCGGCTGCGCCCGATCCTGATGACCTCGCTGGCCTTCGTGTTCGGCGTGGTCCCGCTGGTCTGGGCGACGGGGGCCGGTGCCGAACTGCGCCAGACCCTTGGCACGGCCGTGTTTTCCGGCATGATTGGCGTCACCGTGTTCGGTTTGATCTTCACGCCGGTGTTCTACGTCGTGTCGCGCTGGATCGCCGAACGGGTCGGGGCCCGGCGCCTGAGGCGTCAGCCAGCGGAGTAGAAGGACATGGCTCCAAAGTTCGGGGTCGGACAAGCGCTACGGCGCAAAGAGGACGATCCGCTGCTGCGCGGCGGTGGCCGTTACGTCGCCGACTACGCGCCATCGGGCGCGTTACATGCCGTGGTGCTGCGCTCGCCGCATGCGCATGCCAAATTTCGAATCGTCGATCGCGAGCGGGCAAAGGCGCTCCCCGGCGTTCGCCTGATTTTGACGGCGTCGGACATCCCGCATCTCGGTAATCTGCCGACGCCCGGTGTCATTCCAGGTCCGACCATCAAGGTTCCCCACTATCCGATCCTGGTCAAAGACACCGTGCGACACGTGGGCGACGCAGTTGCTTTCATCGTCGGCGACACGCTGCAGCAGGCGCGTGACGCTGCCGAAGCGATCGAGATCGACTGGGAGCCGCTGCCGCATGTGATCGGCGCGGAAGCTGCGCTTGAGAAAAGCGCCGCTCAAGTCTGGCCGGACCAGCCCAACCTCTCTTTCGAAACCGAGCTCGGCGACGCCGCGGCGACGAAATCGGCCATGGCGCAGGCTGCCCGCCAGGTCGAAGTCAAGATCGTCAATCAGCGTCTGGTCACGAATTACATGGATACACGCGGCGTGATCGCGGAGTACGACGGCGCGCGCTACACGCTCACGCTTGGCAGCCAGGGCAGTCATATCGTCCGCGATATCATTTGCGGCGAAGTGCTCAAGATCGCGCCGGACAAAATGCGGGTCATCACGCCCGACGTCGGCGGCGGTTTCGGAACGAAGCTGTTCCCCTATCGCGAATATGCGCTGACCGCAGTCGCCGCCGAGAAGTTGCGCAAGCCGGTCAAGTGGGTGGCGGAGCGCACCGAGCATTTCCTCGGCGACAGTCACGGCCGCGACAACATCACCAGCGCGCGCCTCGGTCTCGATGCGCAGGGCAAATTCCTGGCGCTCGACGTGGACATTATTGCGGATATGGGCGCGTATCTGTCTTGCTACGCCCCTTACATTCCGTGGCTTGGCGCCGGCATGGCGTCGGGTGTCTACGACATTCCGGCCGGGCATGTCCGGCTGCGCGCGGTGTTCACCAATACGGTGCCCGTCGATGCCTATAGGGGCGCGGGCCGGCCGGAGGCGTCTTATCTGATCGAGCGTTTGGTGGACGCCGCGGCGCGGGAGACCGGCATTGCGCCGGATGTCATCCGCCGCAGGAACTTCATCAAGCCTCGCGCGATGCCCTACACGACTCCGACCGGAAAAATCTACGATAGCGGCGATTTCGCGACGCATCTCACCCGCGCCCAGGAGGCGATCGGCTGGGATGGTTTCAAGAAGCGCGCAGCCGCAGCGAAGAAGCAGGGCAAGCTGCGCGGCATCGGCATCGCGACCTACATCGAAGCCTGCGGCAATATGGGCCCCGAAAAAGCGACCGTCGCGCTCGATCAGGACGGCGGCGTGACGATCCTGATCGGGTCGCAGTCTACCGGTCAGGGTCACGCGACGGCCTACGCGCAACTTGTTGCGGAGCAGCTCGGGCTGCCTCCCGATAAAGTGCGGATGTTCCAGGGCGATACCGACAAGATCCCGACCGGAGGCGGCACCGGCGGCTCGAGTTCAATTCCCTGCGGCGGCGCTTCGCTCGAAGGCGCGGTGAAGAAGCTCGCGCAGCAGATCAAAAAACTCGCCGCCGACCAGCTCGAAGCCGCGCCCGGCGACATCGAATTCGGAGACAACATGATCCGCATCGCCGGCACCGACCGCGCCGTTAGCTTCGCGGATGTCGCCAAGAAGGCGCAGGAGAAGCTCGCTGCCGACGACACCTGGACGCCGGAGCAGCCGACCTATCCCAATGGCACGCACATCGCCGAAGTGGAAATCGATCCCGATACCGGCCGCACCCGCATTGTCGGCTACGTCGTGGTTGACGACTTCGGCGTGACGATCAATCCGCTGATGCTGGAAGGCCAGGTCCATGGCGGCGCCGTGCAAGGCATCGGGCAGGCGCTGATGGAGGACACGGTGTACGACCCGCAATCGGGCCAGCTGATGTCGGCAAGCCTGATGGACTACGCGCTGCCGCGCGCGATTGACGCTCCGCGGTTTTCGTTCGAGACCAAAAACGTGCCGTGCAAGACCAATCCGCTCGGCGTTAAAGGGGCGGGCGAGGCGGGCGCGATCGGCTCGTGCCCT
Organism: Pseudolabrys sp.; assembly: GCA_019247925.1. Taxonomy (GTDB): domain Bacteria; phylum Pseudomonadota; class Alphaproteobacteria; order Rhizobiales; family Xanthobacteraceae; genus Pseudolabrys. The sequence continues at coordinate 9,176 of JAFBAG010000342.1, read as the reverse complement.
GCCATCATCAACGCGATTCTCGACGCGCTCTATCGTACTTACGGTGTGCGGCACATCGACATGCCGGCGACGCCCCAGCGGGTCTGGGCGGCGATCGAGAAAGCCCGATAGAGCTTAGGGCTCCTCGAAGCGGAACTTGCCGCCGCTCTTGGCGGGTCCGCCGTGGCAGCCGCCACAGGCTTCCGCGACTTTCAACCACTGCGCTTTGACGGCATCGAGATTTCCGCTCTTTGCGGCGCTACCGATTGCGTCGGTTTCGGTGATGAGTCTCATCAGCGCTGCTTCGAAGTCGGCGCGTTGCGTCCACACCGCTGGCGTTGCACGGGTCTTGGGCACAGCATCGCGGCCGGTGCCGGGGGCGAAAGCCTGACCCGCTTTTTTCAAAGCCTCGCTCGCCTGAGAAGCGCGACTCGCTACGCCAGGCATGTCCGTACTTTGGCCCCGCACCACCCGCGCCATCTCCTGATAATAGGCCGGCCAGAGGCTCTTCATGATCTCTTGCCGCTGTTCGACGAGTTGGGCCGGGGCTTGCGACCAGCCGGTCGTCGGGCCTGCGAAGATGAAAGCCACTGCCAATGCGGCGGCGCAAACGTAACGGGTCATTGCCAAGCTCCAATCAGACAGATGCTGCGTTTATCGGTAAACACCGGCATAGCCGAAATATTTCCTGCCGCTGTCCGCAAAACGCCGCAGGTGGCAAGGCCGGTGCGCAATTGGTATGAAGGATCGCTGCCGCGGCGATATCGTCATCATGCCCGGGAGAGACGGTGATGATTCGCAAATTGCCGGTACTGGCCGCGGTCTGCGCGGTCATGGGCTTTCTTGCGTTCTGGATCCTAACCATCCCGAAGACGGTTTTGGCGAGCGCGCTGCCGGCGCGCACCGCTGATCTTACGAATGGCCGCACGATGTTTTTTGCCGGAGGCTGCGCCGGTTGCCATGCGGTGCCCAAGCAGGATGACCCGACCAAGCTTGGCGGCGGCGTCGCGCTGCGGTCTCCCTTCGGCACCTTCTATGCGCCAAACATCTCACCTGATCAGGACGACGGGATCGGGAAATGGACCGAAGCCCAATTCGTGACGGCCATGACCAAAGGCACATCGCCCGCCGGCGAACATCTGTTTCCGGCATTTCCGTATCCTTCCTATCAGCGCATGATGCGGGACGACGTGCGCGACCTGTTCGCCTTCATCAAGACCTTGCCGCCTGTCCGCGGCCGCGTCCGCGGCCACGACGTGCCGTTCCCCTTCAACGTGCGCTTTCTGATCGGCGGCTGGAAATTCCTCTTTCTCGACGGCCGTGAATTCAAGCCGGAGCCGGCCCAAAGTCCGGAATGGAATCGCGGCGCCTATCTGGTCAACGGCCCGGGCCACTGCGCCGAATGCCATTCGCCGCGCAACGCGCTCGGCGCCATCATCGAGAGCAAGCGCTTCGCGGGCGGCCCCAGCCCAAGCGGCCAGGGCGGCACGCCCGATATCACCCAACGCAAACTCGCCAACTGGACGGCCGAAGATATCGCTCTCATGCTCGAGGATGCGCAAACGCCGGACGCCGGACCGGTCGGCGGCGAGATGGCGGAAGTCGTGCGCAACACGGCGCAACTGAGCAAGGAGGACCGCCAAGCCATGGCGATCTACATCAAATCGCTCCAGCCTCGGTAAAGGCCCGGCCGCGGCGCTTCATCGCGTTGCCGGAACGCGCCGGATCGGCTCACGTTATGCATGACGACGCGCCCAGCCCAATGCATAGTCTCGTATGAATCTCTTCAAAGCCATCGGGCTAAAGCTCGCCTCCGCGCTGCTTTTCACCATCATGCAGGCGATGGTGCGGATCATGGGGCAGGTCGCGCCGGTCGGTCAGATCGTCTTCTTCCGCGCGCTGTTTGCGATCGTTCCGGTGGTCGTCATTTACGCCTTTCGGCGCGAGCTGATGCAGGCGGTACGCACCAACAGGCCGTTCGGCCATATCGGCCGCGGCACTTTGAGCGTCGTCGGAATGTTCTCCAATTTCGCTTCGCTCGCGCGCCTGCCGCTCGCCGACGCGACCGCTATCTCGTTTGCCTCGCCGCTCATCACGGTCGCGCTCGCGGCCTGGATTTTGAAGGAGCGGGTGCGCATCTACCGCTGGAGCGCCGTCGTTGTCGGATTCACTGGCGTCATCGTCATGCTGGTCCCGCATTTCGACTTCAGCCATTACAGCAGCGGCGCCGGCCTTGCCGTGGCGACGGCGGGCGCGATATTCGCGCTCCTCGCGGCGCTGTTTAATGCCGGTACCGTCATTCAGACACGCCGGCTGACCTCGAGCGAGACCACGCCATCGATCGTGTTTTATTTCTCCCTGTCATGCGCCATCGCCGGCGCGGTGACGCTGCCGTTTGCCTGGCACACGCCGAGCTGGGGCGAACTCGCCATGTTGGTATCGATGGGCATTCTTGGCGGCATCGCCCATCTGATCCTGACGGAAAGCTATCGCTTCGCCAGCGCCTCGGTGCTGGCGCCGTTCGACTACAGCGCCATGCTGTGGGCGCTGATTTTCGGCTTCTGGCTATTCGGCGAATTGCCGACCGCGCTGGTTTATGTGGGCGCGGCGATCGTCGCGGGTGCCGGCTTGTTCGTGATCTGGCGCGAACGCCAGCTCGGCCTCAAGCGCAGGCTCGAGGAAGCAGGACCGCGCGCGCCCACCTGATTACTGGAAGGCCTTGAAGGTGATGATGGTGCGGGTGTCTTGAATACCCGGCACGCTTTGGACCTTTTCATTGACGAAATGGCCGATGTCTACGCCGTCATCGACATAGAACTTCACGAGCAAGTCGAATTCACCCGCGGTCGAATAGACCTCGGAGGCGATTTCGGCTTCGGCGAGGCGGTTCGCCACCTCATACGATTTGCCGAGCTGGCATTTGATCTGGACGAAGAACGGCTTCATTTCGCTTTCCTCAATCTGGCAAATCCAGCAAAAAGGCGCGGCGCTTGCAAGGCAGGCCCACGCGCACTAGCTTTCGGCTGCAATCTCGTGGGGTGTCCGGCGGTGCCGGGCTGAGAGGCCGCAAGGCCAACCCAACGAACCTGATCCGGGTCATGCCGGCGGAGGGAGCAGAGATGCGCGCTGCCACAACTGCCGACCTTCCGCGTGCTGCGGGCGAGCTTCTCGCCGCGTTGCGCGAGCGCGCCCCGCGTATCCACTGCATCACCAATTCCGTAGCGCAAACCTTCACTGCCAATGTCCTGCTCGCGGCGGGCTGCGTGCCCTCGATGACGATCTCGGCGGCGGAGATCGGCGCCTTTGTCGAGAGCGCCGACGCGCTGCTCGTCAATCTGGGGACGTTCGACGGCGAACGCCGCGAAGCGGTTTTAATCGCTCTCGAGGTTGCCCGGCATCAGGGTAAGCCTTGGGTGCTCGACCCCGTACTCATTGATCGTTCCAGCGCACGCGCCGGTTTCGCCCGCTCGCTGCTGGCGAAGAAGCCCGCCGCGGTGCGATTGAACGCGGCCGAACTCAAGGCACTCGGCGGCGATCCGGAGCCCGCGGCCATGCGTGCGTTTGCGGCGCAAAGCGGCACGGTGATCGCGCTGTCTGGAGCGACGGACCGGGTCGCCGACGGCGCGCAGGTCATTTCGTTTTCGCATGGCCATCCGCATATGGCCCGGGTCACCGCAATGGGCTGCGCGGCCTCCGCGCTCACGGCAGCCTGCCTCACGAGCGGCAAGGACGCCTTCACCGCCAGCGCCGGGGCGCTGCTGATCCTCGGTATCGCCGGAGAGATCGCCGGCGAAAGCGCGCGGGGACCGGGTTCATTCGCAGTGAACATTCTCGACGCGCTGTTCAATCTCGACGAGGCGACATTGGCCAAGCGGGCTAAAGTGTCATGAACCCCGTCGACCTCAGCCTTTACGCCTTGCTCGATCCCGAGCGCGCCAATGGCCGCGCGCTGGCTGCCATTGCACGGCTGATCGCGCCCGCTTGCACGCTCGTTCAGCTACGCGACAAGCACGGCGATACGCGCCGCATGATCGCAGAGGCGCGCGAGATCCGCGCAGCGCTTAGCGGCGTGCCGCTGGTCATCAATGACCGCGTCGATGTCGCGCTCGCCGCCGGCACGGAGGGCGTGCACATTGGCCAGGACGACATGGATGCCGCCGATGCGCGCCGGCTGCTCGGGCCCAAGGCCATCATCGGCCTCAGCCTCAAGACGGTCGAAGAAGCGAAAGCGGCGCCGATCGCGCAGCTCGACTATTGCGCGATCGGCGGCGTGTTTCTGACCCAGTCGAAGGATAATCCGCAGCCGGTCGGCCTCGACGGTTTCAAAAAAATTCTCGACGCGCTACGCAGACGCGCCCCGCAAATGCCGGTGACCGCCATCGCCGGTATCGATGCCAGCAATGCCGCGCCGGTGATTGCGGCGGGCGCCGACGGCGTTGCCGTCATTTCCGCCTTGTCGATGGCAGCAGACCCGGCGCAGGCCGCGCGCGCACTGCGCAGCATCATCGACGGCGCGCTGAAGGAAAGGCGAGCGCGATGACCGCAATCGCACTGACCATCGCAGGCTCCGACTCCAGCGGCGGCGCCGGGATTCAGGCTGACCTGAAGACGTTCTCGGCGCTCGGGGTCTATGGCGCTTCCGTCATCACCGCATTGACGGCGCAGAACACCAAAGGCGTCAGCGGCATCCACGACGTGCCTCCGGATTTCGTCAACGCCCAGATCGACGCGGTTTTTAGCGATCTCAAGGTCGATGCCGTGAAGATCGGCATGCTCTCGAACCGCGGCGTCATCGAGGCTGTGGCCGATGGTCTCAAACGGCACAACGCAAAGAACATGGTGCTTGACCCGGTGATGGTCGCGACTTCGGGCGACAAACTCCTTCAGGACGACGCCATTGCCGCATTGCGCGAGGAGCTATTTCCGCTTGCGCTGATCATCACACCCAATCTGCCCGAAGCCGCGGCGCTCACGGGCGCGTCGCTGGCGCGCGACGAGCGGGAGATGGAAGGGCAGGCGTGGTCTCTTCTCACCGAAGGCGCGCAGAATGTCCTCATGAAAGGCGGACACGCGCAGGGCGCCGAGAGCGTCGATATTCTGGTCGGCCGGCGGCTGGCTCCCAGCATCCGCTTCGCTACGAAGCGCATCGTGACCAAAAACACCCATGGCAGCGGCTGCTCGCTATCATCGGCGATCGCCGCGGGTCTCGCCAAAGGCGTCAACCTCATCGACGCCGTGCGCGGCGCCAAGGAATATGTCTCGGGTGCGATCGCGGCTGCCGACGATCTTGCGATCGGGCAGGGCAGCGGACCGCTGCACCATTTTCATGCGCATTGGAGAACGCCATGACGACACGCCGCAAATTTGTCGCTGTGCTTGGGCTGAGCGTCGCTGCGCCGGCTGTCGCGCGCGCGCAAACACTGAAATGGCGCATGGTGACGTCCTGGCCCAAGCGCCTGCCGGGACCGGGAATGTCGGCAGAACGTATCGCCGAGCGCATTCGCACGCTGTCGAACGGTCGCCTCGAGATTTCGGTGCATGCGGCGGGTGAACTCGTCCCCGCCTTCGAAGTGCTCGACGCGGTCGGCAATGGCGTGGCCGAAATCGGTCACACCGCGTCGTTCTATTGGCAAGGCAAAACGCCGGCGGCGGCCTTCTTCACCACGGTGCCGTTCGGACTGACGCCGGCCGAGCACGTCGCGTGGATCGATGCCGGCGGCGGCCAGCAGATGTGGGACGATCTCTATGCGCCGTTTGGCGTGAAGCCATTCATGGGGGGCAATACCGGCGTTTGCATGGGCGGCTGGTTTCGCCGCGAAGTCCGCAGCCTAGCCGATTTGCGCGGCCTCAAGTTGCGTTCGCTCGGCCTCGGCGGCGAGGTTTACCGCAGGCTCGGCGCGACGCCGCAGACCACGCCGCCGGGTGAGATCCTCACCAGCCTGCAAACCGGCGTCATTGATGGCGCGGAATTCGTCGGTCCTGGGTCCGACATCGCGCTCGGCCTCTATCGCGTGGCGCCGTTTTACTATTATCCCGGGTTCAACAAGCCGAACGGCACCGGCGAATGCATCGTCGCGCTGAGCGCATGGCGCGCACTCGATGATGCGCTCAAGGGCATTGTCGCGCATGCCTGCGCGGCCGAAGCCAGTTACGCACTCGCCGAGATGGAGCGGCTCAATGCGTTGGCATTGGAGGCCCTGACCGGACAGCACGGCGTGCAGCTGCGCGCATTTCCCAATGATCTCGTCGCGGCCGCGCGCACGCAGGCGCGCGATATTGTCGCCGAACTCGCGGCGCGGGACGCCGCGACACGCAAGATCCACGAATCCTATCTGGCGTTCCGCGCGCGCAGCGCGGCGTGGTCGCGAATCTCGATAGAATCACTGCTCGGCGCGCGCGGCTGAGCGCCGAGTCATCGATGCAAAAAGGCACGCGAATACCGCGGCCTGTCATGGTTAACCTGCAATTAACCAAACCCGGTCAGAGTGCGGAAAGGCGCATGTTGCGCCAAAGCAAACCATGCGTCCGGGTTGATCTCGCGATCTCCCGCCGCGCTAGTAGACCAGGCGGAAGGACCGTTCGAAACATGACCTTGAGAAAGATCACACTCGGAATTTTTGCCGCACTGCTTGCGGCTCCGTTGGCGGCGAACGCCGCTGACCTGCCTCGCTATAAAGCGCCGTCTTATGTCGCGCCCGCGGCTTTCAGCTGGAGCGGCCTCTACGTTGGCGCCGTCATCGGCTACGGCTTCGGCCGCTCCAACTGGGAAGCTCCGGCGCCTGGCGTCGCGCCGAAGCCGGCTGGCTTCCTCGCCGGCGGCACGATTGGCTACAACATTCAGACCGGCTCGATCGTTTGGGGCATCGAGGGTGACCTCTCGTACTCCGGCATGAAAGACAGCCTGGGCTGCACCGGCGGCACCTGCGAAATGCGCGATCGCTGGCTCGGCACCGCGCGCGCCCGTATCGGCTACGGCGGCTGGGGCAGCTTCTTGCCCTACCTGACTGCCGGCGCGGCCTTTGGCGGCCTCGAAGCAATCGCTCCGGGCGGCACGACCAGCTCCACCCGTTTCGGCTGGACGATCGGCGCGGGTGTTGAATACGCAATCTTCTCGGCCTGGAGTGTGAAGGCCGAATACCTCTACGTCGATCTCGGCAGCTTCACCTGCGGCACCTGCGGCCCGCCGCCGAACAATGTCAGCTTCAACAGCCACGTCGTTCGCGCTGGCGTGAACTACCGCTTCTAAGACCGGTTTAAGGGATTGAACCAGAAACCCCGGGCGCAGGCCCGGGGTTTTTCTTTTGGTAGCCCTAGCGCGCGACAACCTTCTGGCGCTGCTCGCCCAGCCCTTCGATGCCCAACGTCACGACGTCGCCCGCCTTGAGCCAGACCGGCTTCGGCTTCATGCCGAGCGCGACGCCAGGCGGCGTGCCGGTGACGATGACGTCGCCCGGCTCCATCTTGAAGAACTGCGAGCAGTACCAGACGATGTGCTCGACATCGAATACCATCGTCTTGGTGTTACCGCGCTGGCGCTTCTGACCGTTGACGTCGAGCCACATGTCGAGGTTCTGCGGGTTCTTGATCTCGTCCTTGGTCACCATCCAGGGGCCAAGCGGGCCGAAACTTGGGCAGCCTTTACCCTTGATCCATGTGCCGTGTCGGTTGATCTGGAAATCGCGCTCGGACACGTCATTGCCGATGCAATAACCGGCGACGACCTTCATCGCGTTCTTCTTGTCGAGATTGAGCGCCGGCGAGCCGATCACAATGCCGAGCTCGACCTCGTAGTCGAGCTGGCTCGAGCCCTTCGGGATGATGGTGTTGTCGTTCGGGCCGCAGATGCAGGACGGCGCCTTGTTGAAGATGATCGGCTCCTTGGGCAGCGGCATGCCGGCCTCGGCGGCGTGGTCCGCGTAATTCAGGCCGATCGCGATGAAGTTGCCGACCGCCTTGCGCGAGACGCAGGGGCCGAGCCGCGGTTTGCCGGGGACGACTTTAAGCTTGCGGATATCCGCCTTCTTGATCTTCGCGAGGCCGGCGGGCGACAGCGCCTCGGCGTCGATGTCGGCGACGATCTTCGACAAGTCACGGATCTTGCCATCCTTGTCGATGATGCCGGGCTTTTCCTTGCCGGGCGCTCCATAACGCACAAGCTTCATTTCGTACTCCCGCGGGCTGAATTTTTATTGGGCCGTGAAGGCGGCGCGACTATGCGATGGCGGGGTGGAGCAGGCAACCCACCCTGCTATTTTCGCTCATACGAAAGCGGCCCTGTTCTTGAACGGCGCGGGCACGCCGGTATCCCTTTTTCCGTTTCCCCGAAGGGGAATGGAGCGCCGGGAGGGCGCGAGAGGCTTGCGAGGCCTCTCGGTGGCCTTGCGATCGGCCACCGCGCGCTTGCGAGGCGCGCGCACCCCTTGCGATCGGGGTGCAGCGCCCTCCTGGCGCTCCATCCGCCCGGCGTTTCATGACGCGCCGACGGCGAAGTGTGTAAGAAAATAATCCTAGATCCGGTTCTGTCAAGCGCGGCTTATCCCGCCTTCTTCTTGGCTTGTCCCGAAAGGACGGTTGCGCTAAAAAGGGGCTGGGCTAACGGCAACCGCCCATTAGCTGCTTGCAGCCAAGCGTTGTCTCTCTCCTGAAGCGGAGATGAGGCATGTCTTGCGGCAGCAAAACCTGCACACCAAAGCAAAACGAATTCGTAGTTCCGCAGCGCTGGCGGAGCTTTCTGACCGTTCCCGACATTCGCGCGGCGCTGCGCGACACTGCCTTCCTGTTCGAGCGCCACCGCCAGCGCCAGCAATTGCTCGATCTTGACGACCGCCTTCTGGACGATATCGGCCTGACGCGCGATCAAGCGGTTGCTGCTGCAAGAAAGCCATTCTGGAAATGACGCGCCGCTACAAAGATATTTTGCTCCTTCTCACCGCTCGCGGCTTGCGCGGCTTCGGCGACGGCTTCGCCATCATCATCTTGCCGGCTTATCTCGCAGCGCTTGGCTATGACGCGGCGCAGATAGGATTAGTCGCGACCTCGGCCCTGCTCGGCACTGCATTGCTGACGCTCGGTATCGGCTTTGTCGCGCCCCGGCACGATCTGCGCGCTCTCCTCATGGCGAGCGCGGGATTGATGGCGGCGACGGGTTTGGTATTCCCGCAATTCGAGCATGTCGGCTTGGTCGTTGCCGTCGCGTT
>JAFBAG010000287.1 GCA_019247925.1 Pseudolabrys sp. | reverse complement strand
TCCTCGACCTGCGCGAGGATGCCTTCGACCGTCTCGCGCACCTTGGCGTCGGCGGCCTTCACGGCGGCCGCGTCCATGCCGCGTTTGAGATAGCGGGCCATGGCGGTACTCCTTTGTTACGCAGCGCTTCTTATTTAATCGCTTGCGGATTGAGCGGCGAGCCGGTGCCCCCGGTGATGATCAGCGACGGCCCGCAGAAGAAGAATTCGTAGACCTTGTCCTTGGCGCAGTCCTCGGCGAGCTCCTTGAGATAAAACATCTCGCCCATGCACAGGCCCATCGCCGGGATCACGACCCAGTGCCACGGCTGGTTGGGCTCGTTCGGCCCTTTGCATTCGTTCGGCCGCACCTCGACGCCCCAAGTGTCGGTGCAGATCGCCGCGATTTGCTTGTCCTGGCACCAGTAGCAGTTCTCGAACATCACGCCGGGGGCGTCGCCACCGGCGTAGCCGCCCCAGTTCTTCTCCTTGAGGCAGCGCTCCATCTGCCCGGTGCGGACGATGACGAAATCGCCGGCACGGATTTCGACGTTCTGCGCCTTGGCGCATTTGTCGAGCTCGTCATTGGAAATGCCTTCGCCATCCTTGAGCCATTCGACGCCGCGAAAGCGCGGGATGTCGAGCAGCACGCCGCGGCCGACATATTTGTCCTTGGAATGCTCGATGCCGAGCACGCCGAGGCCGCGCGCATCGATCAGCTTGGCGTCGTGGCCGTTGTAGGTTTTGTCCTCGTAGAAGATGTGGCCGAGCGCGTCCCAATGCGTCGCGCCCTGCACGCACAGGATCAGCGTATCGTCGGCGTAGCGCAGATTGTTCCAGTCCTGCCGGCCAGCGATCGCGTCCGTGCCGGTCGCCAGCATCTGGTGGATCGGATTGAAACGGCCACCGAACAGGCCGTTCTGCGGGCCGTTCTTGTCGAGCGGCAGGCCCATCGCGAACACCTTGCCGGTCTTGATCAGCTTCGCCGCCGCGACGATGTGTTCGGGCTTCACGTGATTGAGCGTGCCGATCTGGTCGTCCTTGCCCCAGCGGCCCCAGTTCGAAAGTTTCTTGGAGGCCTCGGCGACGGCTTCGCGGCCGACCTTGATATTCATGGGCAGCGTCCTTCCCAATTGCTCTTCTTATGGGCGTAATATTCGCCGGGCGCCGGTGTTTCTACAAGCGGGACGGTCACCACAAAGGAGCGAGTTTCATGAGGCTGAAGGTCAAGTTGGTCGTTGCGGTCATCCTGGCGGTAAGCGCTGCTTTTCCCGCGCGCTCCGACGTCATCGACGAATGGACAACCATCAAGGTGCCGCCGGCTCCGCAGCTCAAGGAGGTCACGCTCGACCCCAAGACGACCGCGCTGCTGATGCTGGATTTCATGAAGCAGAATTGTGGGCAGCGGCCGCGCTGTATGGCGACGCTGCCGGCGATGAAGGCGCTCCTCGCCAAGGCGCGCGCGGCCAAGGCTCACGTCGTCTACTCGATCATCGCAAACTCGACGATCGAGGACGTGTTGCCCGATGTCGCGGCCCAGGCGGGTGAGCCGTCGGTGCTGTCGGGGCCCGATAAGTTTCGCAATACGGAGCTCGAGAAAATCCTCAAGGACAAGGGCGTCACGACGGTGATTACGGTCGGCACGTCCGCGAACGGCGCGGTGCTCTTTACGGCGAGCGGCGCGGTGTTTCGCGGCATGAAGGCGGTGCTGCCGGTCGACGGTATCGGCTCGGTCGAGTCCTATGCCGATCGCTCGACGGTCGAGACCTTCATGAGCGCGCCGACCGTGTCGCAGAACACCACGATCACGCGCAGCACGATGATCAAGTTTCAATAAGGCTCATACCTTGCCCAGCGCCCGCAAGATCTTGTCGGGCGTGAACGGCATGTCGGTGAGCGGCTGCGCGTTCAGCGGGCGCAGCGCGTCGTTGATCGCATTCATGATGCAGGCGGGTGCCCCGGCGGTGCCGGCCTCGCCTGCGCCCTTCGCGCCCAATTCGCTGTCGGCGGTCGGCGTCACGACGTGCCCGACCTCGATGTCGGGCATTTCGGCGGCCATCGGCACCAGATAATCGGCCATGTTGCCGTTGAGCAATTGGCCGCGCTCGTCATAGCGGCAGTGCTCGAACAACGCGGCGCCGATGCCCTGCACGACGCCGCCGCGCACCTGCTCGTCGACAAGCTGCGGATTGATGACCGTGCCGCAATCCTCGACGCACCAGTGTTTGAGCAGCGTCACAAAGCCTGTGTCGGTGTCGACCTCCAGATAGCTCGCCTGGATGTCGTTGGTGAATGCGAAAGCCCAGGCGCGCGGCACGTAATGCCGCGTCACCGTCAACTCCGACTGGAAGCCGGGCGGCAGGGTATCAGGGCGGAAATAGGCGACGCGGGCGAGCTCTTCGAGCGGCAGGCGTTCCTTGGTCGTGCCCTTGTCGACGACGATGCCGTTGACGATGTCGAGCGCCTCGGGCTTTGCCTGAAGCATCGCGCCAGCGACGGCGAGCACGTTCTGCCGCAG
>JAFBAG010000254.1 GCA_019247925.1 Pseudolabrys sp. | reverse complement strand
GGGATTTGCATTGGCCAAGTACCGCTTCCGCGGCAACACGGCGCTGCTGGTGATGTTCATCGCCGGCAATCTGGTACCGTTCCAGATCCTGATGATCCCGGTGCGCGATCTCGCGATCGATGTCTTGCGTGTTTACGACACCTATCTCGCGCTGATCGCTTTCCACGTCGCCTTCCAGACCGGCTTTTGCACGCTGTTCATGCGGAATTTCATCCGGCAGCTACCCGATGCGGTCTTCGACGCGGCGCGGGTCGACGGCCTCTCCGAGTTGCAGATTTTCTGGCATGTGGCGCTGCCAATGGTGCGGCCTGCCATCGCCGCGCTCGCGGCGCTGACATTCACCTTCGTCTGGAACGATTATTTCTGGTCGCTGGTCTTGGTGCAGTCCGACGACGTGCGACCGCTCACAGCGGGCCTGCAATCTCTGCGCGGCATGTGGCTGGTGTCGTGGCAATTGATCGCAGCCGGATCGCTCCTCGCCGCGCTGCCGCCATTGCTGTTGTTTTTGTTGATGCAGCGGCAATTTATCGCCGGTCTCACCGCCCGCGGCACCGGCGAGAACTAGGCGGCCTGCTGGCGTCCGCATATCGCGCCGTTTATGATTCCGAACCATGGCGATTCACATTCCCCGCGCCGCGGTGGAAACGCTGCGCACCGTCGCGCGCAATCTCTACATTTTCATCGTTCTTCCATTGCGGCGTTCGGCGCGGCTGCGGCTGATCGTCGGCGCGGTTGCCGTCGTCCTTTTCTTCTTCACCGTGACACTTTGGGCGCTGGACCGGTTCTTTCCGGGAGAGTCGAAAAACGCGGCATCGCGCGGCGCGCCGGCCCTGGCGGCGCTGCCGCCTTTGCCGCCGGCGAGCAGGCCGAGCCTCGTCGTTGCGCCGATCGCCGTGGCACTGCCGGCGATCCGCGTCGCCCTCGACGGCGCCGCGCCGCGCGAATTCGCCGGCAAGAAAGACAATGCGCTCACGCAACTCCTGGGCAAGGCGGATATCGGCGTCACCGTCACGCGCGGCATGCTGGCGGTCAGCGGCCAAAGCGACACCGTCACCATCACCGTGCCATTGAGCGGCAATATCCACATCACCGGACAGCTTGGTGCCCAGGCCGGCAAAGCCGTGGGCGGTATCGGCAATGAGATCGGCAAGCTGCTCGGCGACAAGGTCGGCCAGCAAATCGGCAGTCTTGCCACCAAGCCGTTCGATCAGAAGACGGAGTTTCGCGGCAACGCCGTCGTGACGTCGCGGCCCGCGCTCACGCCGGCCTGGCGCATCGAGCCCAATCTCACGGGGTCGCTGAATTTCGGCGATACCGGCACGACTATTGCCGGGCTGCGCATCAATCTCGCGAACGAAATCCGGCCCTTGCTGGATCCCTTGGTCAATGACCAGATCGGCCGCTTGCAAGGCCGCCTGCGCGCCGACCCGACCATCGAGCGCACGGCACGGCGCGAATGGGCCAAGGCGTGCCGCTCGCTGCCACTCGGCGGAGGCGCGACCGGCATCCCTGCGCTCTGGCTCGAGATGAAACCGGTGAAGGCGTTTGCGGCCCAGCCACGGATCGACGCACGCAATTTGACGCTGTTACTTGGCGTCCAGGCCGAAACGCGGATCGTGCCCACCGAAACCAAGCCGGACTGCCCTTTCCCGGCGCAGCTTGAAATCGTGCCAAGCGCACAGGAAGGCAAACTGGCGATTGGCGTACCGATCGATGTGCCGTTTACCGAGGTCAACAAGCTGCTCGAAGCCCAGCTCAAGGGGCGGACTTTCGGCAAGGAGGCCGGCAGCGCGGCCGAGGTGGAGGTCCGCAAGGCCAACGTCGCCGCGTCCGGTGACCGCCTGCTCATCTCGCTCCTGGTGAGCGCGCGGGAGAAGAAGAGCTGGTTTGGCTTCGGCGCCGAAGCGAATGTGCATATCTGGGGCAAGCCGGTGCTCGATCCGCAACAGCAAATCTTGCGGCTGACAGATCTGTCGCTGGCGGTGGAATCCGAAAGTGCCTTCGGCCTTGTTGGCGCCGCCGCGCGCGCGGCAATGCCTTATGTCCAGGATGCGCTCGCCGAAAACGCGGTGGTCGATCTCAAGCCGTTTGCCGCGGACGCGCGCGGCAAGATCGGCACGGCGCTTGCGGATTTCCGCCAGGTGACGCCAGGGGTGCGTGTCGATACGGCGATCGACGATCTACGGCTCGTCGGGATCGCTTTCGACTCGCAGACCTTACGCGTCGTCACCGAAGCCGATGGCCGCGTCGCCGTCGCCGTGACCGAGCTGCCGCGGTAATCAGGTCTTGCGCTTGCTCGCGGGCGCCGGATCGTTGGCTTGCGTCGCGAGCTTCAGGTTCAAAAGTTCGTCGGCCTTGAAGTAGTAGAGCTCGTCGCGCGGCGTCTCCATGGCGTGGACCCAGACGCCGAGGTCGATGCCCATGTCGCGCAGATATTTCTGGCATACCGCCGAAATCTGCTGCGCGTTCTCCATGCCGTCGTCGCGCGACAGCGGCCCTGCGGCCGACACCTGATGCACGCCGATCGCCGCGCCCTTGCCGGCCTTGCGTTCGACGCCGCCGGCGAAGACAAGTGGGCAGGATGAGGCGCAGTAGCGGCCGTCCTCGACTTCAGTGGCGAACTTCTTCTCGCGGATCAGCCGGCCCATGGCGAGCGCATCCTGCACCGAGCCGCCGGGCGATTGCAGCACCACGGTCTTGATATAGCTGCCGCGCTTGGCGACCTCGTCCGCAAAGGCTTTCGAGATGCCGGGCGTGATGGTGCCGGTGGCGATCAGGCGGCCGTCGGCGGCAAGATCGAAGGTCATCGGCTCGCGCATTTTGGCACTAGTTTCGCGCAGCGGCGCGGGGCGGCGGCGCGCGCCGTCGCGCTGCGGCAGCGGGGTCGCCGAAGGCTGCTCCACCGACGGCAGCGCGGCAGTCTTCTCCGCGACGACGTTGTCGAGATCGGAATAGTCGAGCGCAACCACCGCGATCGTCGCGACGACCAGCGTGCGGTAAAGCCAGCGCAGCACCGCGTCTTCCGGATTGCCGGAGAGCCAGTGCTGCGCCTGCTCCTTGAGCGACTGAACCGACTGCATCGCTCAGTCTTTCTTTCCGACCGCGCGCGTGAGCGGTGTCACCTTGTCCTCATTCGCGGGCACCGAGGGCGCCAGCGCGGCGGTGGCATAGGCGGCCTGCGCCTGCTCGACGTCGCGGGCGAGCCGCAGCGCGGCGAGAAGCTGCGCGGCGGTCATGGTGTCGGCGGCATCCGGTTCGTTTTCGCGACGAATCTGCGCGTAGACGACGCACAGGATCAGCACGAGCACCGCTGGCATCAGATCGATCGAGATCGCGCCGGCCCAGGACGGGATGAAATCGCCGGCGTAACGCACCACTGCCTCGGCGGTATTGAGCGACTGGAAGCGCGCCGGTTCGACCGGCGGCGTATCCAGGATCTTCTGCGAGGCGTCGGACAGCGCCTTGGCCTGCGAGGCTACGGCCTGCTCGACCTTGCCGACCACCGAGGTCTGCCGGTCGGCGAGATCGCCGCGGCCACCCGCCGCCGGCGCGATGAAGCCGGAGACAAGACCGTCCGCCGCGCGTTTCACCGAAGGCGCTACGGAGGTCTGCTGCAGTTTGGCGATAACGCCCATCAGCGACATCGCTTCCTTGCCGAAAGCGTCAGAGCGCGCATTGATCGGTCCGCGGTCGGAGACGAGTTCGCGCATCTTCTCGAGATGCTTGGAGCCCTGGTCGAACAGCGCCTTCACCTTGTCGGCCGAGCCGCCGACTTCCTGGCCGAGATTGCCGAGCTGGTTCGACATTTGCGTCAGAAGCTGCACCACCGTGCCTGAGCCGGACGTGCCGGTGAGCGAGCCCCCGCGCTCGGCTTCGGCGAGCTTGGAGAAGCGTGTCGAGGCCATCTGAATGTCGGGAAGCAGGCTCTGCGCGGCGAGCGCGTTGTTATGGGCGCGATCGAGGTCCCGCGTATAGGCCTGCACCGCCACCGCGAGGTGCTGCTGGATCGCCGCCGCGCCGGCCAAAGCCGAGGCGTTGAGCCAAGCCGACATCGCGATGATCATCATTGAGCCGAGACCCATGCAGGCGAACAGCAGGCCGCGCGCCTGGCGCTCCCGCGTTTGTGGCAGGAACTTCATCAGGAAGGTCCAGAAAGCATAAATGCCGATCGACACCGCGACCGAGTAGATGACGGCGGCGAAGAACACGACGGTGCCGTTGCCGTTCAAGAGGTCGCGCACGCCGAGATAGGTGTAGACGCCGCTCGCCAGCGCGAGCACGCCGAGCGTGACCTTGGTCGTAAGTTCGATACGCGCGACGTTGTCGCGCAAGGCAAGAGACATGAAACCTCCCCGGCGGCCGGCAGGCCGCGTCGCAATAACTTTTGGCGCCCCCGCGCGATGTCAGAATGCGTTGTTCTTCCTGCGGGATTCCGTCCCAAATAAGGCGGTGGAACGGGCCACAAGTGCACCGTCCGCGATTGCGCGCCGGAACTCGCGGACCTAAATTATCGGCGTTCCGAGGGGTGCCCCTTGAGCGGGCTGAGAAAAACCCTTTGAACCTGATCCGGGTCATGCCGGCGAAGGGACAGGACGCGATGGGATCATCGCACATCATTGCGCGGATTGCCGGACCGGTGATGGCCATGATCGGCCTCGGCCTGCTCATCAATCACAACGTTTATAAGCAGATGGCGCAGCAAATGCTGGCCAGCCTGCCGCTGATCTATTTCTCCGGCGTCCTGCTGCTGCTCGGCGGCCTCGCTATCCTCAACGTGCACAAGCAATGGACGCGCGACTGGCGCAGCATCATCACCGGTCTTGGCTGGCTGATGACGTTCTCCGGCGCATTCCGCATCTTCGCCCCGCAGCTCGCGACTTACTTCGCCTCGTCGGCGACCATCGGCAATCCCGCGTTCCTGATGGGCGCGGGCTTCATCTTCACTGTTCTCGGCGGTTACATCACCTACATGGCGTACACCGCACAATCGGAGTCTGAGCCATGAACAAGCCTGTCGTTCCCGCCGACCTCGCCACGCCGAAGGTCACGACCGGACCGCTGCCCGCCGCGCGCAAAGTCTACGCGACGCCGGACATGGCTCCCGATTTGCGCGTACCGCTGCGCGAGATCGTCTTGACGGAAGCGTCGAAGGAGCCGCCGCTGCCGGTCTATGACACGACGGGTCCATACACCGACGACAATGTCGGCATCGACGTCGAGAAGGGTTTGAAGCGCGCGCGCGCGGCTTGGGTGAAGGAGCGCGGGGGCGTCGAGGAGTACGAAGGCCGGCCGATCCAGCCGGTCGACAACGGCAATGTCACGGGCAAGCACCTCGCCCGCAATTTCCCCAACGTGCCGAAGCCGATGCGCGGTGTGGGTGATGCGCCCGTCACGCAACTCGAATTCGCGCGGGCAGGCATCATCACCAAAGAAATGATCTACGTCGCCGAGCGCGAAAATCTCGGCCGCAAGGAAATGCTCTCGCGCGCCGAGGCCGCGCTGAAGGACGGCGAAAGCTTCGGCGCTTCGGTCCCGGCGTTCATCACGCCGGAATTCGTGCGCAGCGAAATCGCGCGCGGGCGCGCCATCATTCCCTCGAACATCAACCACGCCGAGCTCGAGCCGATGATCATCGGCCGCAACTTCCTGACCAAGATCAACGCCAATATCGGCAACTCGGCCGTCACCTCGTCGGTCGAGGAAGAGGTCGAGAAGATGGTGTGGGCGATCCGCTGGGGGGCCGACACGGTGATGGACCTCTCGACCGGCCGCAACATCCACAACACGCGCGAGTGGATCATCCGCAATGCGCCGATCCCGATCGGCACCGTGCCGATCTACCAGGCGCTGGAGAAGGTGAATGGCGACCCGGCCAAGCTCGACTGGGAGGTCTACAAGGACACGCTCATCGAGCAGTGCGAACAGGGCGTCGACTACTTCACGATCCACGCCGGCGTGCGGCTCGGCTACATCCACCTCACCGCCAACCGGGTCACCGGCATCGTGTCGCGCGGCGGCTCGATCATGGCCAAGTGGTGCCTGTCGCGCCATCGCGAGAGCTTCCTCTACGAGCGCTTCGAT
>JAFBAG010000029.1 GCA_019247925.1 Pseudolabrys sp. | reverse complement strand
CCGCGCCGATCAGCGTGCGCTCCGCATTCATGCTGCCCAGGATGTATTTAAAGCCCTGGCCTTCCTCGCCGATCATGTTCTTCGCCGGCACGACGACGTTGTCGAAGAACACCTCGGTGGTGGCGTGATTCATCATGGTGCGGATGGGCTTGATGGTCAGGCCCTTCGCCCTGCGCATATCGACCAGGAACACCGACAGGCCGTCGGTGCGCTTCTGCACCTGCTCCTTCGGTGTCGTGCGCGCGAGCAGCAGCATCAAATCGGAGTGCTCGGCGCGCGAGGTCCAGATTTTCTGGCCGTTGATCGTGTAGGTGGAATTGCCTTCCTTTTTTGCTGTGGTCCGCAAGTTGAGCGTGTCGGTGCCGGAAGTCGGCTCGGTGACGCCGAAGGCTTGCAGTCGTAATTTGCCCGACGCGATTTGCGGCAAATACTGTTTCTTCTGCGCGTCGCTGCCGTGCCGCAGGATCGTGCCCATCGTGTACATCTGGGCGTGGCACGCGGCGCCGTTGCAGCCGGACGCGTGGATCTCCTCCATGATGGTGATCGCGGCCCGCATGGTTAGCCCGCTGCCGCCGTACTCTTCCGGAATGAGCGCGGCGAGGAAGCCGGCTTCGGTCAGCGCATTGACGAATTCGGTCGGATAGCCGCGCTCGCGGTCGAGCTTGCGCCAGTATTCGCCTGGGAATTTTTCGCACAGCGCCCGCACCGACGCGCGTATTTCGGAGAGCTCGGAATGCTCGCTCACGGCATCACCTCGGCGCGACCATTGTTGAAGGCGACGATATTGCGCTCGACCACGCTCGTGCGAAAGCTCACGACACTGCCGTCTTTCCAGATTTCGGTGCGCAAGGTCTCGCCCGGATAGACCGGCGCGGAAAAGCGGCCTTTCATGCCGGTGACTTTCGCCGGATCGTAGCCGCACACGCTTTTGAGGACGGCGTGGCCGGCGACGCCGAAGGTCGCGAGGCCGTGCAGGATCGGGCGCGGAAAGCCCGCCGCCTTGGCGAATTCTGGCTCCGCGTGCAGCGGGTTGATGTCCCCGGAGAGCCGATAGATCAGCGCCATTTCCGGCCGGGTCGGCAGGTCGCACACCATATCCGGCTTGCGCTCGGGGATCGGATGCGGCGTCGGCGCTTCGCGCGCGGGACCGCCGAAGCCACCATCGCCACGGCAAAACGTAGTTTGGGTCAAAGTCGCGATCGGCGCACCGGTCGCCTTGTCGGTCACCTTGCGCTCGGAGAACACCAGCGCGCCCTTGCCTTCGCCCTTGTCGATCACTTCGGTGATTTTGGTCTGGCCCACCACGGAGTCCTTCGGCGGGATTGGTCTGTGCAGCGTGAATCCGGTTTCGCCGTGAACCACCTTGGTCCAGTTCACACCCGACTCGGGTGTCCGCAGCCAATAAGGCGAATAGCCGAGCACGACGCAGAAGGTCGGCAGTACCTTGAGGCTCTTCTCGTAGACGAAGGCGAGCTCATCCTCGTTCATCGGGTCCATGCCGAGACCGAGGCCGAGCGCGTATAGCATCGCGTCTTTTTCGGTGTAGTCGTGCGCGACCGGCGGGATCTTCAGCGCCAGCAGCTTGTCGTAAACGATCGCCACTAGCGCGGATCCCAATGGAATACGTCCATCGAGCGCTCGAGCGGCGTCAGCTTCGTCTTGAATTCGCCATCGAACTTTTCTGCGACGCCCGCAGCCGTCCATCCCTTGGGCTCATGCATAGTGGCGATCGGCCGTGGCTGGTTGAACAGGTAGATCTCGTTGTTGCGCACGGCGAAGATTTGCCCGGAAACCGCCGCGGCCTGCTCGGAGCCGAGATAAACCGCGAGCGGCGCGATCTTCTCGGGTGTCATCTGCTGGAACGCTGCGAGACGGCGCTTTTCCTTTTCGTCCTTGGGCTCGGGGATCGAGTCGATCATTCGCGTCCAGGCGAACGGCGCGATGCAGTTTGAACGCACCTTGAAGCGCGCCATATCGAGCGCGATGCCGCGCGACAGGCCCATGATGCCGAGCTTGGCGGCCATGTAATTCGCCTGGCTGAAATTGCCGACCAGGCCCGAGGTCGAGGTCATGTGCACGTAACTACCCGAGCCCTGCTCGCGGAAAATACCGGCGACCGCGCGGCTCATGTTGAACGAGCCGTTGAGGTGAACGTTGATCACGTCAGACCAGTCGGAATGACTCATCTTGTGAAAGATGACGTCGCGCAGGATACCGGCGTTGTTGACCAGGATGTCGACCCGGCCGAACGTTTCCAACGCGAGCTTGACGATCGCCTCTGCGTTCTTTGGCTCGGTGATCGAGAGCGTGGTCGCGACGGCCTTGCCACCTTTGGCCTTGATCGCGCCGACCACCTCATCGGCCGGACCGTTATCGCCGCCCGCGCCCTGCAGGCTGGCGCCGATATCGCAGACGACGACGCTCGCGCCTTCCTGCGCCATCAGCAGCGCGATGCCGCGTCCAATCCCCCGCCCCGCTCCCGTAACGATGGCGACCTTTCCCGCGACAATACCCGGCATCACAACTCCACGCGCTTTAGCGGCCCCAAACCTCTTCGGCCACTTCGACGATCATGCGCAGTTTGGCCCACTGCTCGTCCTCCGCCAAGACGTTGCCTTCTTCCGTCGATGCAAAGCCGCATTGCGGAGAGAGGCAAAGCTGATCGAGAGGAACATATTTTGCTGCCTCCTCGATGCGGCGCTTGATGACGTCTTTCGGCTCAAGCCGCCCGCTCTTTGACGTCACCAGGCCGAGCACAACGCGCTTGCCCTTCGGCACAAAGCGCAAGGGCTCGAAGCCCCCCGCCCGGTCGCTGTCGTATTCCATGAAGTAGCCGTGGACGTTGATCGCGTTGAACAGGATCTCCGCCACCGGCTCATATCCGCCGGAGGCGACAAAGGTCGATTGGAAATTGCCGCGGCACAAATGCATGCAGATCGTCATGTCCGGCGGAACGCCGGAAATGGCGGCATTGATCAGGGAGGCGTAGATGCCCGGCAGCTGCGCCGGATCGTCGCCGCGCCCCGCGACCTGCTCGCGCAGCTTCGGATCGCACAGATAGGCGAGGTTGACCTCGTCGAGCTGGAGATAGCGGCAGCCGGCGTCGGCGAAAGCCCGCACCGCCTTGCGATAGGCCGCGCCGAGATCGGCATAGAACGCGTTCATGTCGGCGTAGATGGTGTCCGGCACCGCCTTGCGGCCGTAACGGAAATGCAGCGAGGAGGGTGACGGGATCGTCATCTTCGTCGTCGCGCGGGCATGCGCCTGCACGAATTTGAAATGCTCGATCATCGGATGGCCGGAGAAGCCGAGGCGGCCATTCACCCGCAGCAGGACGGGCTTGGGCTGCGGGCCCTGAAACTTGACCATCCGTTCGCCGGTATAGGACTCGACGCCATCGAGACGCTCGAGGAAATCGATCTGCCAGAAGGCGCGGCGGAATTCGCCGTCGGTCACCGATTGGAGGCCGGTCTCCTCCTGCTTCTTGATGACCGCCGCGATTTCGCCGTCCTCGATTTCCGCAAGCGCCGCCGCGTCGATTTCGCCGCGCTCGCGCTTTGCCCGCGCCGCTTTCAGCGCGGCAGGACGCAGCAGGCTGCCGACATGGTCGGCGCGGAAGGGAGGCTTTAGCGGCCCCACACTTCTTCCGCGAGTTCGACGATCAGGCGCAGCTTCGCCCATTGCTCTTCCTCG
>JAFBAG010000023.1 GCA_019247925.1 Pseudolabrys sp. | reverse complement strand
GCTCGATGTGATGTTACGCGAGGTGGACACCCCCCACGGGCCGGGGAAATCGAATCCGCCGGCGCCCATGCGCGAATAGACGCGCCCTTGCGGCCCCATCGGCGTATGGCACTCCATGCAGTGCGCGATGGTCACGAGATAAAAGCCGTTCCTCACCTTGTCGGCGCGGTCGGCCTCGGTGAATTTCTTATCACCACCGGGTGGCGGTACATGCACCTGCGGCATCTTGTAGATCGGGTCCGGCACTTTGTTCACGACCGGCTTGAGCGTGCGCAGATAAGCGATCACCGCGTCCATGTCCCGGTCGGTCATGATCTCGTAGAAGGCCGATGGCATGACCATCGCAACGGGCACGCCGTTCGGCTTGATGCCCTTGCGCAGCACAGTGCGAAGCTGATCGTCCGTGTAGTTGCCGATGCCGGTCGCCTTGTCCGGCGTGATGTTCGAAGCGGTCACCTTGAAGGGCGGCTCATCGAACTCCAGGAATCCGGAAAAATCCTTGCCGGCGACCGCGTCAGGCGGCCCTTTCGGGGTGTGGCAATTGCCGCAGGTCAACACGGTATTGACGAGGTAGCTGCCCCGCTCGACAGGCGATTGCGCAGCCGCCGAAGCCATAGAAAAGATCAGCGCGCAGGCGCCAAGCAGCAGAGAGCGAGTCATGGTTTCGTCCCCGTTGGCCGATGGTCTTGCCGCCAGCTTAGCGGCAGGCTCATGACTCGCAAGACCGCGGTTGCGCGGGATGATCGCCTAGCGCGGCGTCGCCGGTTCGAGCAGTTTCACCATGTCTTCATAGCCGCGGCGCCTGGCGTGGGCGAGCGGCGTGACGCCGTCCCTGTCGGCGATGTTCCGATCGGCGCCGGCCCGCAGCAGCATTTCCACGATGCGGGTATGGGTTCGACCACCATCGCCGAGGATCACGGCCTCGAGAAGGGCCGTCCAGCCGAGCTTGTTGACGTGATCTTTGTCGATTGTGGTGCCGAGCAGGATGCGGACCGTCTCGGGATGCCCATGATGCGCGGCGGGGATCAGCGCGGTGCCACCGTAGCGATTGACGCTTTTCAAGTCGGCGCCCGCTCCGAGCGTCATTTGCAGAATCTCATTGCGCCCTTCGGCGCCCGCATAGAGATATGGCGAGTCCTCGATATTGTCCTTGGCGTTCACGTCCGCGCCCGCCGCGATCAGGGCCCGCGCCGCCTCCACCTTGTTGGCGTGCGTGGCGATGAGCAAAGGCGTACGCCCTGCGCTATCGCGGGCGTCAACCGCGACGCCTGTAGCCAACGCCTTGCGGATCGCGGCAACATCGCCCTTTGCCGCCGCCTCGTGCAGCGCCCGCGCCGGGCCGCCCTCCGGTCTTGCTGTCGCGACAGACACCAAGATGCACGCAATAAAAAAGGCGGCGCCAAGCGCCGCCTTTTGCATGAATTGAGATCGCATGCGCATCAGGCCGGCGCGGTGGCCTCTTCTTCGACCTTCTTCTCCTGCACCGGACCGGAATCCTTGCCCTTGGCCTCGACGTCGCGGTCGACGAATTCGATCACCGCGAGCGGCGCGTTGTCGCCGTAACGGAAGCCGGCCTTCATGATGCGGGTGTAGCCGCCCTTGCGGTCCTTGTAGCGCGGCGCGAGCACGTCGAAGAGCTTCTTGACCTGCGTGGCGTCGCGCATTTCGCCGATCGCCTGGCGGCGCGCGGCCAGTCCGCCCTTCTTGGCCAGCGTGACGAGCTTCTCGACCACCGGGCGCAAATCCTTGGCCTTCGGCAGGGTCGTGGAGATCTGCTCGTGCTTGATCAGCGCGGCGCAGAGGTTGGCGAACATCGCCTTGCGATGCTCCGCCGTGCGGTTGAACTTGCGGTGAACCTTGCCGTGACGCATCGAAATCTTCCTTCTTCTCCGTGTCGCGGCGGTTCGCCGGACTTGTTGCGGGTGGGCTTCCCGCGTTCGCCCATCAAGCCGCGGCCGAAATCGACCGCAGCACATTCAAGCCTAATAGTGGTCCTCAAAGCGCTTGGCGAGCTCTTCGATGTTCTCGGGCGGCCAGCCAGGCACTTCCATGCCGAGATGGAGCCCCATCTGCGCCAGTACTTCCTTGATCTCGTTGAGCGACTTGCGGCCGAAGTTCGGGGTGCGCAGCATCTCCGCTTCGGTCTTCTGAACGAGATCGCCGATATAGACGATGTTGTCGTTCTTGAGACAGTTGGCCGAGCGCACCGAGAGCTCGAGCTCGTCGACCTTTTTGAGGAAGGCCGGGTTGAAGGCGAGGTCCGGAATCGACTCCTGGGCCGCTTCCTTGCGCGGCTCCTCGAAGTTGACGAACACGTTGAGCTGGTCCTGGAGGATGCGCGCGGCATATGCGAGCGCATCGTCCGGCGACACCGCGCCGTTCGTCTCGATCGTCATCGTCAGCTTGTCGTAGTCGAGAATCTGGCCCTCGCGGGTATTCTCGACCTTGTAGGAAACCTTGCGCACCGGCGAATACAGGCTGTCGACCGGGATGAGGCCAATCGGAGCATCTTCCGGACGATTGCGCTCAGCAGGGACATAGCCCTTGCCGGTATTGACCGTGAATTCCATGCGGATCTCGGAGCCCTCATCGAGGGTGCACAGGACGAGATCGGGATTGAGCACAACAACGTCGCCGACCGTCTGGATGTCGCCCGCGGTGACGGTGCCGGGACCCTGCTTCTTGACCACCATGCGCTTGGGGCCTTCGCCCTGCATCTTGATGGCGATGTCCTTGATGTTGAGGACGATGTCGGTGACGTCCTCGCGCACGCCGGGGATCGACGAGAATTCGTGCAGCACGCCGTCGATGTGGACCGACTGCACCGCCGCGCCCTGAAGCGAGGAGAGCAGAATGCGGCGCAGCGCGTTGCCAAGCGTGAGGCCGAAGCCGCGCTCGAGCGGCTCGGCCACGACGGTCGCGGAGCGCGCCGGCTCGTTGCCAGGCGCGACCTGCAACTTGTTAGGACGGATCAATTCCTGCCAATTCTTCTGGATTGTCACGTGTTCACCCATTGCGTGGCGCGTCCTGAGCGCGCATCCCACCCGCCGTGTGGGAGCCTTGTTCGGCGGCGGCGGACCCCGGCGGCCCGCTGGTTAAAATCCGGGCCGAGCGGCCCGTTAGCGAAAAATCAGACGCGCCGCCGCTTGCGCGGACGGCAGCCGTTATGCGGAATGGTCGTGACGTCGCGGATCGAGGTGATCGTGAAGCCCGCCGCCTGCAACGCGCGCAGCGCCGATTCACGACCCGATCCCGGCCCGGACACTTCGACTTCGAGCGTCCGCATGCCGTGTTCCTGCGCCTTCTTCGCCGCGTCTTCGCCGGCAACCTGCGCGGCGTAGGGCGTCGACTTGCGCGATCCCTTGAAGCCCATCGTTCCCGCCGAAGACCAGGCAATCGTGTTGCCTTGCGCGTCGGTGATGGTGATCATTGTATTGTTGAATGACGCATTCACATGCGCGACGCCCGAGGCGATATTTTTTCTTTCGCGCCGGCGGACGCGGGTGGCTTCCTTGCCCATCTACTAAATCCTCTCTAGGCCCCGCACGCGACGCGCAGGGACCAAACTGTTCCTGCTCGTTTAGACCGTCGTCTTCTTTTTGCCGGCCACCGTCTTGACCGGACCCTTGCGGGTGCGGGCATTGGTGTGAGTGCGCTGACCGCGCACGGGCAGGCCTTTGCGATGACGCAAGCCGCGATAGCAGCCGAGATCCATCAGCCGCTTGATGTTGACCGCAGTGTCACGCCGCAGATCGCCTTCGACCTGATAATCGCGGTCGATGATTTCACGGATCTGCAGCACTTCAGCGTCCGTGAGCTGCGATACGCGTCGCTCTTCCGGCAGGTTGACCTTCGCCATGATGTCCTTGGCGTTCTTCTGGCCAATGCCGTGAATGTATTGGAGGGCGATGACGACGCGCTTGTTGGTCGGGATGTTGACGCCGGCGATACGAGCCAAGTTAAACTCTCCTGCTATCGAGGCGCCCGTTTTCCGAGGCCGATTGTGCTTGCCCCGCGAGGGGATAACGCAAAGCGAAACACGACGCCCCGCCCGTTTTTGTGCCGGGCCGGCATCGCGTTTGCCTTGTGGATGCGCGCTTTATTAGGGGATTCATCGCCGTTTCGTCAACCTCCGGCGCGCGGAATTTCGCGGCTTTCCCCGCGGTTTTCCGGCCTTTCGGCGGGTTGCCGCGGGCTTCACCTTGGCGGCTTTTCGAACGGCCTTTTTCGTCTTGTTCCGGCGGGCCGGAACCGCCTTGGAGCCGCGTTTGGAGCGCACCTTCCCCGCCTTGCGCGGTGTCTTGCGGCCGGCGGCGCGCCGGGGTGGCGGCGCGGGCTTGCCCATCAGCCGGTCGATGGCGGCGGAAACGTCGTCGATGGGCGCCATGCCGTCGACGGTCTTCAGCATGTTTTTGCCCGCATAATAGGCGGATAAGGGCGCGGTCTGGACCCGATAGGCCGCAAGCCGGCCTTTCAGCACTTCCGGATTGTCGTCGGCGCGAATCTTCTCCCCGCGCGCGGTCATCTCCGCCACACGATTCTCGATTCGCTTCAGCAGGATGCCCTCGTCGACTTTAAGCTCGATTACGCCATCGAGCTTGAGGCCACGTTCGGAAAGCAGCCGGTCGAGGGCCTGGGCCTGAGGAACCGTGCGCGGAAAACCGTCCAGGACAAAGCCGCGCTTGGCGTCCGCTTCGCCGATGCGGTCGGCGATGATCGCGACCACGACCTCGTCAGGGACGAGTTCGCCGCGCGCCATGATGTCCTTGGCCTTGAGGCCGACCGGGGTGCCGGCGGCAACTGCCGCACGCAGCATATCGCCCGTTGAGAGCTGAACAATTCCGTGATTTCGGATCAGGCGCTGCGCTTGCGTGCCCTTCCCCGCCCCCGGCGGGCCGAGCAGGATCAGCCTCATCGCAGGCGGCCCCTCAGGCGGGAGCGCTTGATCAAGCCTTCATATTGGTGCGCCAGCAGATAGCCCTGGATCTGCGCGACGGTATCCATCGTGACGCTCACCACGATCAGCAGCGATGTGCCGCCGAAATAAAACGGCACGGCGGCGTATGAGATCAGGATTTCCGGAATCAAGCATACGATGGCCAGATAGGCGGCACCGACGACAGTGATGCGCGAGAGCACATAATCGATGTGCTCTGCGGTGCGCTCGCCGGGCCGGATGCCTGGGATAAAGCCGCCGTGCTTCTTGAGATTGTCGGCGGTCTCGGTCGGGTTGAACACGATCGCGGTATAGAAGAACGCGAAGAACACGATCAACGCGATGTAGAGGATCAGGAACAGCGGCCGGCCATGGCCCAGCAGCGTCGTGACCGTCGTGAGCCAGCCTGGCCCCTGCCCGGCATTGAAATTGGCGACCGTGGTCGGCAGCAACAGCAGCGACGAAGCGAAGATCGGTGGGATCACGCCGGACGTATTGAGCTTGAGCGGCAAATGCGAGGTCTGGCCCTCGAACATCTGGTTGCCGACCTGCCGTTTCGGATACTGGATCAGAAGGCGGCGCTGCGCGCGCTCCATGAACACGATGAAAGCAATCACCGCCACCGCCATCACGATGACGATGAGGATGAGGCCGGTCGAGAGCGCGCCCTGTCGGCCGAGTTCGAGGGTGCCGGCGATCGCCGATGGCAATTCGGCGACGATACCAGCGAGGATGATGAGCGAAATGCCGTTGCCGATGCCGCGCGCGGTAATCTGCTCGCCGAGCCACATCAGGAAGACGGTGCCGCCGGTGAGCGTGATCGCCGTCGAGATGCGGAAAAACCAGCCCGACGCCTGCACAACGTTGCCGGTGCCTTCGAGGCCGACGGCGATGCCGTAGGCCTGGAACAAAGCCAGCAGAACCGTGAGATAGCGCGTGTACTGGTTCATCACCTTGCGGCCCTGCTCGCCCTCTTTCTTGAGCTGCTCGAGCGTCGGCGACACGGTGGTCAGAAGCTGAATGATGATCGATGCCGAAATGTACGGCATGATGTTCAGCGCGAAGATCGCCATCCGGTGGATGCCGCCGCCGGAAAACATGTTGAACATGCCAAGAATGCCGCCGGCCTGGGTGCGGAAGATTTGCTCCCACGCCGAAGGATCGATACCGGGCAGCGGGATGTACGTGCCGAGCCGGTAAACCAGCAGCGCGCCGACCGTGAACCAGATGCGTTTCTTGAGCTCGTCGGCCTTGGCGAGCGCCGAGAAGTTCAGATTGGCTGCGAGTTGTTCTGCTGCCGAGACCATTGCCTGCTCCGTCCCCTTACGTCCTCACGGCCGCGGCCGCAGGGACGCATATGGGGATCACGCCCCGGTTTTGCCTTCCGCGCCTTCCGCTTTGTCCTTCGGTGCGGCCTTTTTGTCGCTCTTGTCCTGGCCCTTATCCAGGCCTTTGGCGCGCCGCGCGTTTTTGCCGCGCGGCTCGTCGGCCTCTTCCTTGGCCGGCGCGAGGATCGTGACCTTGCCGCCCGCTTTCTCGACCGCCGCGATCGCCGATTTCGAGGCGCGCCACACCGAGAAATCGACCTTGGTCTTGAGTTCGCCGCCGCCCAGGAGCTTCACGCCACCTTTGGCGCGGTTGAGCAGGCCCGCCTTGATCATGCCGGCGACGTCGAGCGCGCCTTCGATCTTGAGGGTGCCGGCATCGATGGCTTCCTGAATATCGCCAATATTGATCTCGTTCAGCTTGACCGCGAAGGGCGTGTTGCGGAAGCCGCGCTTGGGC
>JAFBAG010000063.1 GCA_019247925.1 Pseudolabrys sp. | reverse complement strand
GAACTCGACCATCTCGCCCGCCTGGACGTTGTCGAGGCCGTAGACGCGGGCAATGCCGTCGCCGACGGAGAGAACCTGGCCGACCTCGGAGACTTCGGCTTCCTGGCCGAAGTTCTTGATCTGCTCTTTCAAGATGTTGGAAATTTCTGCGGCGCGGATGTCCATCAGCGGGCCTCTTTCATCGCAAGCTTGATCGAGTTGAGTTTGGTGCGCAGCGAGGTGTCGACCATCCGGCTGCCCACCTTGACGATGAGACCGCCGATGATGGCCGGATCGACTTTCACGTTGAAGTCGATGTCCTTGCCGCCGGTGACTGATTTGAGCGCGCTCTTGAGCGCGTCGTAATTGGTGTCGCTGAGCTTCTCGGCGACGGTAACTTCCGCCGACACTTCACCGCGATGGCGCGCGACCAGCGCCTTGAAGGCGCGGATCATCTCGCGCACCAGGAACAGGCGTCGGTTCTGGGTGATGACGTTAAGGAAATTCGCGGCGAGGCCCTTGATGCCGCCCTTGGCGAGGATGGCGCTGAGTGCCTTGCCTTGCTCTTCGGAAGAAAAGGCAGGGCTGCGGACGAGACGATTAAGGTCGGCGCTGTCGGCGACCAACGCGTCGAATTTCTCAAGGTCGGCCTTCACGACATCGAGCGCCTTTTCCTCGAGCGCGAGCTCGAACAAAGCGCTCGCGTAACGCCCAGCCGCGCCGGAAATAAGAGGATCTTCGCCTGCCACCTGACGCCCGTTCTTGTTTACTCAACGCCACAGAAGGTCGCGGGACCGGCGGCGCAAGTCTCTGGAATCCAAGAGGGAATTCCGACCTCCGAAGGCCGCTAAAAGCGCATAAACCCTCGGAAAAATCGCGGGTTTGCTAACACAGGGGGGACGGCGGCGCAACACGGCACCGCGGCGGCGGAACAGCTTCAGCACGTTGTTTCGACAAACAAAAACGCAATGCTGCGATGCCTCGCCACACCGGGTATGAGCCGATAGGGTCCGCCTCTTCGCGAGCGGGCCGGCGCCGGAATGAACCCTTCAAGATCGCAGCCCGATAGCGCCGCCGGCGCCAAGGTCCTCGTCCTGCTCCTCGCCTTTGCCTGGGGATTTAACTGGATCGCGGCGGCTTTTGCCCTCCAGGAGGTCACGCCGTGGAGCCTGCGTTTCGCCGGATCGGCGCTCGGCGCCGGTGTCCTCTTCGCGGTCGCATTTCTGTCCGGCTATGACCTGCACGTTCCGCGCAAAGAGCGCATCCATGTCGCCGTTGCGGGGTTCTTCAATGTCGCGGCATTCCAATTGCTGGCCGGCTTCGCCCAGCTATCGGGCGCCACGTCGCGCGCCATCATCATCACTTATTCGATGCCGATCTGGGCGACCCTGCTGAGCCGCTTCCTGCTCGGCGAGAAACTCAACGCGATCCGCTGGATTGCATTCGCATTGTGCGTGCTGGGCGTCAGCACCTTGATTTGGCCCTTGCTCACCAACGGCGTGCCGATCTCCGCCGTGCTGTCGCTTGGTTGCGCCTTTAGCTGGGCCTTTGCCACCGTCTACATGAAATGGGTGAAGGCGACGGTGCAGCCGCTCGCCAATGCCGCATGGCAATTATTGTTCGGCTTGCTGTTTCTCACGATCGGGGTGTTTGTCGTCGAGGGCTATCCGCACCTCTGGCCCATTAAAGGCATCACCATCGGATCGATCCTCTTTGTCGGCATCTTCGGCGTGGGCCTCGCCCATTTCCTGTGGTGGGCGATCGTGAACAAGCTGCCGACGGTGACCGCTTCGATTGGCTCACTCCTCGTGCCCGTCGTCGGCGTTACCGCCTCGACGATCTTGCTGGGTGAGCGTCCGACGCTGACCGACGCGATCGGCTTTACGATGATCTTCGCCGCCGCGGCATGCGTGCTGCTGCAGCGCGACCGCCCCCCGACCGAGATGCCGGAATAGCTATTCTTTCTGCGGCTCTGCTTCCATCTCGGGCTCATCGCCCGCGGGTGGCTTTGGCGCAGCGCGGCCCCGTGCCGGCGGGCGTCCTGCCGGTGCAGCCGCAGCTGTAGGCGCGGGCGCAGGCGTCGCGTCAGCCGACACTCCGGCCTCCGCGCATTCCGCCGCGCCGCCGCCGCGCGCTTTTTCGAGGCAGACCAGATGATCGAAATGCGCGGCGATCAGCCGCTTCTTCTCCGCCCGCTGGCCAGGGCGCAGCGGTGCTTTCTTCCATTGTTCGATCGTGCCGGCGGTGGAAGGACCACGCGGATCGCGGATCGCCGCCCACTGCTGCGCGATTGCATCGCTCGAACCACGTCCTTCGGCGGCCGTGGCGTATTTTGCCAGCAAGGAGTTCGCGGCCGCCTGATGCGCCCGATAAGGCGCGCTCGTGTTGTCGAGCAGCGACATCGTCTCATATTTGAGTTGCACGGCGTTCTGATAGCCGACCGGGTCGAAACCGCCGCCCATCCCGCCGGCACAGGCGGCAAGCGTGGCGCCCAGAGCCCCGATCAAAAAGATATTCTTTATTCGGCTCACCAAACCCATGTCGCCCTCCCCGGCTGGCCAAATTGTAACGGAGATGGGCGGCTTGCGCCAAATCAAGGACGCGCCGCACCTATCGGGAGTAATAATATAGGCCCGCAATCCCGCACTCAAAGTCCCCCTCGGGAACAATGCCACATTCGAGCAAGCCGCCGGAGCTTTACACGCCGAAGATCATCACGGTCTGGCGTGAGGGCTATCGCTGGCGCGATCTGCGCGCCGATGCCGTGGCTGGCCTCACCGTTGCAGTTGTCGCGCTGCCGCTGTCGATGGGGATCGCCATTGCCTCAGGCGTATCGCCGGAACGCGGGCTCGCCACCGCCATCGTCGGCGGGTTTTTTATATCGTTACTCGGGGGCAGCCGGTTTCAGATCGGCGGGCCCGCCGGCGCCTTCATCGGTCTCATCGCCGGCATCGTCGAACGCCACGGCTATGACGGCCTGGCCTTGGCCACGCTGATGGCGGGCGTGATGATGATTGCCGCCGCGGCGTTGCGCGTCGGAGGATATATTCGTCTTATCCCCCATGCGGTGATCGTCGGTTTCACCGCTGGCATCGCGGTCATCATCGCCGCAAGCCAGATCAGCGAAGTGCTGGGGCTGAAGCTCGGGCACGAACCTG
The DNA here is from genome assembly GCA_019247925.1 of Pseudolabrys sp. Classification (GTDB taxonomy): domain Bacteria; phylum Pseudomonadota; class Alphaproteobacteria; order Rhizobiales; family Xanthobacteraceae; genus Pseudolabrys. The sequence goes on along the minus strand of JAFBAG010000063.1, from coordinate 4,669 downwards.
TCGCGCTATTGCCGAAGCTCGCGTTCCTCCACGCGGCCTTGCCGACGGTCAATTATTCGACCGTCGGTATCGCGCTGGTCACGTTGTCGCTCATTCTCGCAATTCGAATGGCCCGGCCGACTTGGCCGGCGTTCCTTATCGGCATCACGGTCGCCACCCTCGCCGCGGCCGTCCTGCACGCGGATGTCGCAACGGTATTTTCGCGCTTCGGCGCTATGCCGCGCACGCTGCCTTTTCCGGCTTTCCCCGAGATCACCTTGGCAAAAGTCATCGCCATGTTTCCCGACGCGGTCGCGATTGCTTTGCTTGGCGCCATCGAATCGCTGCTGTCGGCCTTGGTCGCCGACAAGATGAGCGGCGCGCGGCATCGCTCGAATGGCGAACTCGGCGCGCAAGGCGTCGGCAATATTGCAGCGACCGCATTCGGGGGCATCTGTGTGACGGGCACGATCGCGCGGACCGCAACCAATGTCCGGGCCGGCTCGCGTGGTCCGATCTCCGGCATCCTGCACAGCATCTACCTGCTGTTGTTTCTCGCGCTCGCGGCCCCCTTGGTCGGCCTCATCCCCCTGGCGGCGCTGGCGGCGATGCTGATCGTCGTGTCGTGGACGATGACGGAAAAGGCCGAGCTGGTGGCGATCCTGCGCGCGCGAAACGCAGAGACCGTGATTCTCGCGGCGACATTCCTACTGACGATCTTCGTCAATCTGCTCACCGGTATCGCGGCCGGCGTCGCCATCGCGCTCGTGCTGCACGTCTATCGACGCGCGCGGCCGGCTTAATAGAAGCTCTGCGGATCGACGTCGATCTCGAGTTTCACATTGCCGCGACGTTTCGGCGCTGCGGCAAGCCAGTCGCGCAGGTAACCCGACAGATCGTAATTGCGCGGCGATTTCACCAACAGGCGAAAGCGATGGCGGCCGCGCACGACCGCAACCGGCGCCTCAGCGGGGCCGAGGACACGCACGTCGTCGTCCCGTGGCGCGGATGCCGCGAGCGCCCGGCCGTAGCCTTCCGCCTCGTGCCGCGTATTGGCGGTGACGAGCAAACCGGCGAGCCGGCCGAAGGGCGGATAATGCGTGCGCTCGCGCGCCTCGATCTCGGTGTCGTAGAACGCCTTGCGGTCACCCGAAATCAAAGCGCGCATCACCGGATGCTCCGGCTGATGCGTTTGCAAAAAGCCCTGACCGAAACCTTCGCTGCGGCCGGCGCGGCCCACGACCTGATGCAAAAGCTGGAACGTGCGCTCGGAGGCGCGCGGGTCACCGTTGCCAAGACCGAGGTCTGCATCGACGATGCCAACGAGATTGAGTTTCGGAAAATTGTGGCCCTTCGCCACAAGCTGCGTGCCGATCACAATGTCGAAGCGGTGCTCGGCGACATCTTCCAGCTCCTGCTGCAAGCGCTCCATCGACTCAACCATATCGCTCGACAGAACGAGGATGCGCGCGTCCGGAAAAAGCTCGTGGGCCTCCTGCTCCAGTCGTTCGACACCCGGGCCGCAGGCGACGAAACTGTCGGTCGCTTCGCATTTCGGGCACTTTTCCGGGGGTGGAGTGGCAAAGCCGCAGTGATGGCAGACGAGCCGGCGCTTGAAGCGGTGATCGACCAGCCAGGCGTCGCAGTTCGGACAATGCATGCGGTGGCCGCACTCGCGGCACAAGGTCAGCGGCGCGAAGCCGCGGCGATTAAGAAACAGCAGCGCCTGCTCATTCTTCCCGAGCGTGTCGCGCACGGCTTCGGCAAGCCGCGGCGCGATGAAACGGCCTTTCGGCGGCCCCCCGCCGCGCATATCGATCGCTTCGACCGCCGGTAGATGCTGCCCGCCGAACCGCTCCGGCAGATGGAGCCGCGCATAGCGTCCACGCCGCGCGTTGACCTCGGTTTCGACCGAAGGGGTTGCTGACGAAAGCACGATCGGAATATTCGAGATGCGGCCGCGCACCACGGCCATGTCGCGGGCGTGGTAGCGCGCGCCATCTTCTTGCTTGTAGGCCGCATCGTGCTCTTCATCGACGACGATGAGACCCAGCGCGGCGTAAGGCAGATAGAGCGCCGAGCGCGCGCCGACGACCACTTGCACTTCGTTGGCGGCGACTCCAGCCCAGGTGCGTGCGCGCTTGCGTGGCGAAAGCTGCGAATGCCATTCCGCCGGACGCACGCCGAACCGTGCCGCGAAGCGGTCAAGAAACTGCGCGGTTAGCGCGATCTCCGGCATCAGAATGAGGCATTGCTTCTTCTGGCGGACGATCTCGGCGACCGCCTCGAAATAAACCTCGGTCTTGCCTGAGCCGGTGACGCCGTCGATCAGGATCGCGGCGAACCCGCCGCCCGTGACCTGGGCGCGCAGCTCATCGGCCGCTGCTTTTTGCGCGGCCGAAAAGTTCGGCGTCATGAAATCGGGATCCGGCGGCAGCGCCACTGGCTCCGGCGCCAACACGACCGTCTCCAGCGTGCCCTCGTCGATCAACCCGTCGATGACACCGGCGCTGACACCGGCCTCCTTCGCCGCGTCGCCCTTGGCGCGCACGAGGCCGTCGGCAAACAGTGCAACGGCACGCGCCCGCGCGGGTGTCATGCGCGCCGGCGCCGGCCCTGCTTTGCGGACGCCAACGCGCTCGCGCCCCGGCCCGAGTTCGCCCATGCGCAAAGCCATGCGCAGCACGGTGCCGCGCGACGTCAGGGTGTATTTGGCGACCCAATCGACGAATTCACGAAGTTCGGCCTTCAGCGGCGGAATGTCGTGGCGGTACACGACGTCCTTGAGCTTGTTGTCGAGCCCGGGCCGCGCCGATCCTTCCCCCCATACGACGCCGGTGCACTCGCCGCGCGCGCCGAGCGGCACGGTGACGATATCGCCGGGCGCAAGCTCCATGCCCGCGGGCACGCGGTAGCTGTAAGCCTGATCGAGCGCGACCGGCACCAGAACATCCACGGTCTGCTTCGTTTGCGGCACCGCTTTTACGGCTGCTGTCGGTGACATTCGTTTTTCTATTGCGCCTGAACTTGCCGAATACGGGTAGCCACTTTTCGGGATCACGCGCTGATGAGGCCCGATTCCAGCGCTTTAAGGAAGGGTGAAGGAAGCCCTGCCACCCTCACATCTATGTATGCGCCGCCGTTTATTGCACCCGCTGTCGCCGATGAGCTCGGCCACTGGCTCGCCTTTCTGACCAGCGAGAAGCGTGTGGCCGGCAAGACACTCGAGGCTTACCGCCGCGATGTCTATCAGCTCCTTGAATTTCTCGCCGGCCATCTTGGCGGGCCGCCATCACTTTCCGCTCTGGAGCAGCTCACCCCGCAGGATGTGCGCGCCTTCATGGCAGCGCGCCGCGCCGCCGGCGTCGGCAGCCGCTCTCTGATGCGCGGGCTTGCCGGGGCGCGCTCCTTCGCGCGATTCCTCGAGCGCAACGGCAAAGGCAAGGTCGGCGCACTCACCGCCGTCCGGGCGCCCAAGATCGCGCGCACCCTGCCAAAACCGCTGCCGATTGCCGCCGCCAAACAGATGACCGATGTGGATTTGCGCGCCGGCGAAGAACGTGAGCCATGGATTCTCGCCCGTGACGCCGCGGTGCTGGCGTTGCTTTACGGATCGGGGCTGCGCATCGCCGAAGCTTTAAGCCTGCAGCGCAAGGACGTCCCGCAGCCGGGTCACGGCGACACGATCACCGTCACCGGCAAGGGCGACAAGCAGCGCATGGTGCCGGTGCTGCCGCAAGTGCTCGAACAGATCGCCGGTTACCTCAAGCTGTGTCCGCATCACATCGCGCCGGACGCCGCGCTCTTCGTCGGCGCGCGCGGCGGGCCGCTGTCGCCGCGGATCGTGCAACTGGCCATGGCGCGGCTGCGCGGCGCCCTTGGTCTTCCGGAGAGCGCGACGCCGCACGCGCTACGCCATTCCTTCGCCACGCATCTGCTGGCGCGCGGCGGCGATCTGCGCGCCATCCAGGAATTGCTCGGCCATGCCTCGCTCGCCACCACCCAGCTCTATACCGCGGTGGACAGCGACCGGCTCCTCGAAGCCTATCGCAGCGCGCATCCCCGCGCGTAAACGCCCCATAACGGCCATACGGCGCGACGAACCGCGCCCTTGCGGCTCCCGCGGCTTCGCGCAATCGTGTCGGCCTCGAGGGGGAGAGTCGAATGGCCGGACCGCACGAAAATCTTGAACACGCCGAACATGCCGAACACGCCGCGCATAGCGGCAACAAAAAAATCGCGCTGCTGATTTCGGTGATGGCGCTGTTCCTCGCCTTTTCCGAGACGCTCGGCAAAAGCGCCCAGACGAGCGCGCTCAACCACCAAATCGAAGCGTCGAATCTCTGGAATTTCTTCCAGGCCAAGAGCATCCGCCGCACCGCGACCATCGTCGCCGCAGAGGCGATGAAGGTCGATCAGCTTGCCGCTTCCGACGCGCAAAAAGAGGCGATGGCCAAGCAGATCGACGAATGGAACAAGACCGCGGCGCGCTATCGCTCGGAGCCGGAGGCCGGAGGCGGCAAGGGCGAAGGCACGGTCGAACTGTCCCGCCGCGCCATCGAGGAGCAACATCTTCGCGACACCGCGCTCGCGCGGTATCACCACTACGAAATCGCGTCCGCGGCGTTTCAGATCGCGATCGTGCTGGGCTCGGCGACGATCATCACCAACATGATGATCCTGTCCTGGA
>JAFBAG010000032.1 GCA_019247925.1 Pseudolabrys sp. | reverse complement strand
CGCGAGCTCAACGCGCATCGATCCCTATCCGCCGTTCGGATCCTTCTTCGGCGGCGTGGTGCCGGCCTGCGAGGACGTATCGTCCGGCAGTCCATTCTTCAGCTTTTCGAGGATCTTAGGCAATTCATCCGGGTCGGGCTTGAGATCGCGCGCATGCGCCCACTGGAAGTTGGCTTCCAGCGTCCGGCCGACTTTGGCGTAAGCGTCGCCGAGATGATCGTTGATGGTCGGATCTTCCGGCTTGAGCTCGATGGCGCGCTCGAGATGCTTGGTCGCTTCCTCGTAATTACCGATGCGGTAATAGGCCCAGCCGAGCGAGTCGACGATGTAGCCGTCATCCGGCCGCTGCGCGACCGAGCGCTTGATCATCGACATGCCTTCGTCGAGGTTGATGCCCTGATCGATCCACGAATAGCCCAGATAATTGAGCACATGAGGCTGCTCGGGGAAGAGCTCCAGCGCCTTGCGCAGGTCGGCCTCGGCGGCACTCCAGTTCTTCGAGCGCTCGTTGCAGATGCCGCGGAAATAGAACAGCGTCCAATGCGACTTCTGAGGGCTCGGGATCAGCGCGACGGCTTTCGAGTACGTCTCGGCGCATTCCTTGTAGTCCTTGCGCGAGCGCAAGATATTGCCGAGCGCGACGACCGCTTCCTGATCCTGCGGATTTTCGCTGATCAGCGACCGCAGCTGCCTCTTGGCTTCGTCGGTGCGATCCAGCGCATCAAGATTGGTCGCCATATGAATCGTGGCGTTGCGATGCAGCGGTGAATTGGCCGGCAGCCGCTCATAAACCTTTATCGCGAACTGCGGCTTCTTCAGCGACTCGTAGAGATCGGCGAGCGACAACAAAGCGAGCGGATGGGTCGGCGCCAGATAAAGCGACAGTTGCAGATAGACGAGGCCGAGGTCCTCGCCGCCGCGCCGGCCGAGCGAGGCGCCGAGACCATAAAGGGCTTCCGCCGCCCCCGCTTGCGGATTGGTGGTGAGCATCGGGAGCTTTTCGCCGGCCTTGAGCTTGGCGATCGACGCCTGAATCAGCGGATGGTTTGGCAGCACCTTGTCGAAGGCTTCAAAGACTTCGAGCGCGTCCTTGGGCGACTGGTTGCGCGACAGCCACGAACCATAGGCTTCGACGACCCGCAGCGCCGATGAATCGAGCTTGTGAGCCGCGGCGAGCCGCTTGCCCGCCTCCTTGGCGTTGCCCGAGGCGTCGAGGATCAATCCGGCATGCAGATCCTTGAAGATGCCGTACCAGTCCGGCCCGGTGAGCTTGTCGATCGCGGCGACCGCGCCCTTGGCGTCGTTTGCGCCGGTCAAAGCCCAGGCCGATAGCAAGGTTGCCGTCAGGTCGGTGATCGGACCGCGAATGGATTGGCTGAGATTGGTGCGCGCCGGCGCGTACTGCTTCTGCTTGATGCCGCGCACGCCCACGGCCAGTCGCGCGACCCGGTCATTCTTGTCGGCGGCGAGAATACGATCCGCATATTTCACTGCCTCTTCGATCTCGCCACCGACGAGGAGCGAGAGGAAGGCGCGATCGAGCAATTCGGAATTTTTCGGGTCGCGCCGCAGCGCCGAGCGGTAGAACGCCGCCGCGGAAACCGCATCGCGCTGCTGGCCGGCGTGACGCGCGGCGAGATAACTGCCGGAGCCGGTGAATTCCGCGACTTCCTGGGTCGAGGGGCCCTGCGCTGCGACCGAGGTCGCCCCAGCCAGCGTGGCGAACAGCGCGCCGAACGCCAGTCGGGAAAGCTGCATTGATGACATGAGGCGAAGCTCCTGGGCCCGCGCAAACGCGAAGCGAAGGTGATGGCGCAGAATGGACGTTTTGTTGCTGCGCCGCAAGGAAAACGGGCCGGCGCAACGTCTTGAAAAGCCTTGATGTGGCCGCATCAAGGCGCGCCGCGGCGCTGCGCCTCACATGTTGGGATAGTTCGGACCGCCGCCGCCCTCGGGCGGAACCCAGACGATGTTCTGATTCGGATCCTTGATGTCGCAGGTTTTGCAGTGAACGCAGTTCTGCGCGTTGATGACGAATTTCGGCGTGCCGGCCTCCTCGATCCATTCATAAACGCCCGCCGGGCAATAGCGCGTCGACGGTCCGGCATAAACGTCATGCTCGGATGCCTTCTGCAATGTCATGTCTTTAACAATGAGATGCACGGCTGGTCTTCCTCGTGATTGGCGTTCGAGAGAAACACCGAGGACAGGCGGTCGAAGGTCAGCTTGCCGTCGGGCTTGGGATAGGCAATCGGCGTGCAGTCGCGCGCCGGCTTGAGCGTATCGGCGTCGCGCATGCCGTGGCCAAGCGTGCCGAACAGCGAGAAGCCGAATATGTTGGACCACATGTCGATCCCGCCCAGAGCGATGCCGAGCAAGGTGCCGAACTTCGACCACAGCGGCTTGGCGTTGCGCACCCTCCAGAGATCCTTGCCGACCGCCGATGACCGCCAGCCATCCTCATAAGCCGTAAGTTCGTCATGGGCGCGGCCTGCGCCGAGTGCCGCGGCGACCTGCTCCGCCGCCAGCATACCGGAATGCATCGCGTTATGACTGCCTTTGATGCGCGGCACGTTCATGAAGCCCGCGTCGCAGCCGATCAGCGCCCCGCCGGGAAACGTCAGCTTCGGCACCGATTGATAGCCGCCTTCGGTGATCGCGCGCGCGCCATAAGCGAGCCGCTTGCCGCCGGCGAATGTGTCGCGCACGAGCGGGTGCGTCTTGAAGCGCTGAAATTCTTCGAAGGGCGACAGATAGGGGTTGGCATAATTGAGGTGCAGCACAAAGCCGACCGACACCAGATTGTCGTCGAGGTGATAAAGGAACGAGCCGCCCCCGGTCGAATTGTCGAGCGGCCAGCCGAACGAATGCTGCACCAGCCCCTTGCGGTGCTTGTCCGGCGCGACCTGCCACAGCTCTTTCAGCCCGATGCCGAATTTCTGCACGTCGCGGCCTTCGGCGAGACAATATTTCGCGATCAAAAGCTTGCCGAGATTGCCGCGCGCGCCTTCCGCGAACAACGTGTATTTAGCGCGCAATTCCATGCCGCGGGCGAAGCCGTCTTTGTGCTCGCCGTTTTTGCCGACGCCCATGTCGCCGGTGGCGACGCCGGCCACCG
>JAFBAG010000165.1 GCA_019247925.1 Pseudolabrys sp. | reverse complement strand
AATGAGCGCCGAGATCGCGGCCGGCACGCCCTGCGCAATCGCGGTGAATACGCCGCCAAGATAGACGCCGTGAACGAGCAAGCCGGCGACGACATTGTGGCCGGCTTCTGCGCGGCTCGGCCATCGCACACCGGCGAGCCAGACCATCAACAGATGGAGCGCAACCACGATGGCCATCCGGATCGCGAGAAACGTCATCGGCTCGATGTAAGGCAGGCCGAAACGCGCCCCAATGAACCCCGTGCTCCAGAGAAAGACGAAGATCAGCGGCGCGGCGGCAGCGGCCGCAGGGACCAAACGGTTGATGCGCATGTTTTATTGCCGGTGGTGCGCCGCCCTATAGCATCCCATGTGCTGCGACGCTAAGCTTGGGCCGTCGTCGTACAGCGAGAAAACAAAAATGGAAGGCTTGAAACTGATCGCCGCTTACTGCGGGCTCGTGGTTTTAGGGGAAGTGGTCGCCTATGGCGCCGGGCGGGTTTTCGAAAGCGTGTACCCCGCTGCCAGCATGCCGGTGTTCCTGGGCCTGTTCTTTCTCATGTTCTTTGTGGCATGGCGGATCGCGGTGCGCGTGGCTTAGGTCCCGCGCGGCTTTTCTGAGGCGGGGGCAATAGCGTGAGCGTGTACGACACGACGCGGGATTGGGTGCGTTCGTTGTATGACGCCCGCATCCATACGCCTGCGGTGCTCGACACCGAGCACTATTTTCCAAATGCCGATCGGTTTGTCGCGCGCTGGCGCGAGATCCGCGACGAAGCTTTGGCCATTCGCGCGACGCTCAGCCAGGTTCCTCGTTTTCACGACCTGATGCCGGAGCAAGCTGAAATTTCGGCCAATGACGGCCGCGACTGGCGGATGTTCATCATCCGCGCTTACGGCACCGACGTTGAGAAAAATCGCACGCGGGTGCCGGTTATTTCCTCGCTATTGGCGCAGACGCCGGAAGTCACCTCTTGTGTGCTGTCGTTCCTTGCTCCTGGAAAGCATATTCCTCGGCACCGAGGACCATTTCGAGGAATCCTGCGCTTCCATCTCGGCCTTGTCATGCCGCGCGATGCCAAAGGCGAGCTCGGCGCCATTCTGGATGTCGACGGCATCGAGCATCAGCTCGCGGACGGCGATTGCCTCCTATGGGACGACACCTACCCGCACGAGGCCTGGAATAAGACCGATGAAGTGCGGATTGCCCTGCTGCTCGACGTGTGGCGCCGCGACATGCCCTATGACATGGAAGTTTTGTCGCGGCTGATCGCCTCGGGCGTGCGACTCGGAATGCGTTTTAACGGAATTTCCTACGGCGGCTAAGCGGCGCTCTATTTGTCGAAAGCCGGGTCAACCGGCACGCGATAGCCATTCGCGAGCCGGTTCGTTTCGTTGGCCATGCCGACCACGGCCATCAACTCCCCGAACATGGCTTCACTCATGCCGGCCTTGCGGGCTGCCGCGGCGTGGCTCGCCGTGCAATAACCGCAGCCATTGGTGACACTGACGGCGAGATAGACCATCTCCTTTGTCAGGGGATCAAGCGCGCCGGGCTGCATGACTTCTTTCACGCTCTGCCAGGTCCGTTTGAGCGTGACCGGATCGCGCGCGAGGTATTTCCAAAAATTATTGACGTCCGGAACGTTGCGGGACTTCTTGATGTCATCGAATACCGCGCGCACCTCCGGGGAGGCATTGGCGTAGTCGATGGCTTGCGCGGACATCGTGCGCTCCTTCGGTAAAGTCGGCCTACTTGACCGGCTGGACCAGCGGCTGGCCTTTTTCAATCACGTAAGTCGCGACCAGCTTTGCGGGCCCGGCGCCTTGCGCGCCTTCGTTATGCACGGCCTTCGACGGTACGAGGCCCTGCTCGCCGGCCTTGAAGACTTTTTCGGGCTGGCCCTGGATCGCCAGCCAGAATTCGCCCTCGGTGACCGCGAAAAACACGTCGCCGGGATGCGTGTGCAGGCCCGCCTTGATGTTCGGCGCGATCTCGACGATCGCCGTGACGACCTCGTAATTGGCGCCGGGCACTTCGACCTTGCCGACCATGGTGCGCTTGACCGGCGCTGGCGACACCGGCGGCTGCTGGGCCACGGCGACACCAGCCAGCGCGAATGCGGCGAGCGCAGCGACAACGACTAGTCTTTTCATGATGAACCTCCCCTAATGACGGTGAGAATTATAGCCACAGCGTGCGGAAAAAAGCGCGCGCTGGCGCGCCTATTTTCTGCATCGCCGCAGCGAGAGCCATGGCTTGCGGCCTACTGCTGCGGCTGGGTCTGCTCGAGCTCGGCGAAATACTTCTTCACCAGCTCGATATTCTCGCGGTTCTTGATCGGCTCGGCGGTTTTCAGCGCGGCGTTGAGCTCCGCCAGGATTTGCTTTTTATCCGCGGCCGGGATGCTCTTGTCGTTGGTGATTTCGTTGATCTCGCGCTGGATGACGACGCGCGGCTCGCTGAAGGCCTTGGTCTGCGGATCGAGGCCGGCCATGATCATCGCAATGTTTGAGGCGACCAGCGCATAATCGCCGCTGTCCTTGAAGCCGTGCTTGCGCGCGATCGCGTCGAATTCGGCGACGATCTTTGGATCATTCTCGGCGGTGCCCTGACTCTTTTCCGCCAGAGCCTGCACATCCTTCGCCGACGCAATATAGGACTTCACCTGCGCTTCGCTGAGCTTGATCTGGACCGGCGGACCGCCCGGCCCATCGGCCGGGGCCTGCGCGGGCGCGACCTGCGCCGTCACGATAAGGGCCGCCAGCACGAAAAAAGCGGCGAGGAAAATACGGCTCAATCGCATGACGGCAACTCCTATGGGCGGATTTGGCGCGAGTGTGTCATTGCGGGCTGCCCCCTGCAACGTCATCCAGATCATTGACGGTGGCGCGCACCACGAACCAGGCTTTCATTTTTCGCTCCCAAGCCGATGTGCCGGCTGAGAAGAACGTCGCCGCCAGCGCGTGACACCGCGATCCACACCAACGCCCACGAGCATGCCGGCGAATGTGGCTTGGAGCCAATCGAGGCCGCCCCAGACGAGCAGCCAACCGACCGCGATTATCAGAAGCACCGACCAAAAGGTGTGTGGCATGGGGTG
>JAFBAG010000143.1 GCA_019247925.1 Pseudolabrys sp. | reverse complement strand
CCATCCCAGCATGCCGGAATTCAAGCTGGCGCCCGACCAGATCCGGGACTTCATCGCCTATCTGAAATCGCTCGAATCCTGACCTCTTGAAAAGAAAAAGGCCGGGTTTTGGCCCGGCCTTTCACGTCCATCATTGCAAAGCGCGTCAGGTGTTCATGCTCTCGAAGAACTCGCTGTTGTTCTTCGTATTGCGCAGCTTGTCGAGCAGGAAGTCGATCGCGTCCATCGTGCCCATCGGATTGAGGATCCTGCGCAGCACGTACATCTTCTTGAGGACGGGAGCCTCGGTGAGCAGCTCTTCCTTGCGCGTGCCGGAACGCGTGATGTCGATCGCCGGGAAGGTGCGCTTGTCGGCCACCTTGCGGTCGAGAATAAGCTCCGAGTTACCGGTGCCCTTGAACTCTTCGAAGATGACTTCGTCCATGCGCGAGCCGGTGTCGATCAGCGCGGTGGCTATGATGGTGAGCGAGCCGCCTTCCTCGATGTTGCGCGCGGCGCCGAAGAAGCGCTTTGGGCGCTGCAGCGCATTGGCGTCGACGCCGCCGGTCAAGACCTTGCCGGATGACGGCACCACGGTGTTGTAGGCGCGGCCGAGGCGGGTGATCGAATCGAGCAGGATCACGACGTCGCGGCCGTGTTCGACGAGGCGCTTGGCCTTTTCGATCACCATCTCCGCAACCGCGACGTGGCGCGAAGCCGGTTCGTCGAATGTCGAGGAGATGACTTCACCCTTCACCGAGCGCTGCATGTCGGTGACTTCCTCAGGCCGCTCGTCGATGAGCAGCACGATCAGAAACACTTCTGGATGATTGGCGGTGATGGCGTGGGCAATGTTCTGCAGCAGGACTGTCTTGCCGGTGCGCGGCGGCGAGACGATTAGCGCGCGCTGGCCTTTGCCGATGGGCGCGACGATGTCGATGACGCGCGCGGAGAGATCCTTTTTAGTCGGATCATCGTGTTCCATCTTGAGCCGCTCGTCGGGATAAAGCGGCGTGAGGTTGTCGAAATTGACCTTGTGCTTGGCCTTTTCCGGGTCTTCGAAATTGAGAGTGTTGACCTTGAGCAGGGCGAAGTAGCGCTCGCCTTCCTTCGGGGAGCGTATGTGCCCGTCGACGGTGTCACCGGTGCGCAGGCCGAAGCGGCGGATCTGCGAAGGCGAAACGTAAATGTCGTCCGGGCCCGAGAGGTAGTTCGATTCCGGCGAGCGCAGGAAGCCGAAGCCGTCGGAGAGAACCTCGACGACGCCTTCGCCGATAATGTCGACCTCTTGGGTCGCAAGCTGCTTGAGGATGGCGAACATCAGCTCTTGCTTGCGCAGCGTGCTCGCATTCTCGACGCCGTTTTCCTCGGCGAACTGTACGAGTTCGGCTGGCGTCTTGGATTTGAGGTCCTGAAGTTTCATTTCCCGCATGGGGAATTTCCTTGGGATAGCGACTGACTTTTAGAAAGAGAGTCTTGGTTAGATTCTTGGTTGGAAGTCACCTCGTGGCCGGATACGCGCGCCACGGAGGCAGAGAGGGGAGACGAAGATCGCAGGTCTTTGGGTGGGAATTTTTGAAAGCGCGTCCCGACCTAGATGCTGCGACCGGCCCGATTGGGGCCCGGAACGCGACGTGCATCCGCCTGCGTTCGGTGGGACGCGCGCAACATAGGAGGCCGCGCCGTGGCGCGCAAGCGTCGCCTTGGGAAAGGCCTGAATTCAGAACGGCTTAACGACAGCCAGAATGACGATCGCGACGAGGCCGAGCGTTACTACCTCGTTGATAATGCGGAAATATCTGGCGCTGTGGGGGTTCCGGTCTTCGGCGAAGGCGCGCCAGTGACGGACGAACAGGCCGTGGAGCGCCGACAGCCCGACCACGATCACGAATTTCACCTGCAGCCAGTGCGCCGTGTGCCAACCGCCGAGCCAGACCAGCGCGAGGCCGAACCCCCAGGTCGCGATCATCGCGGGATTGATGATCGCCTTGAGCAGCCGCCGCTCCATCACCTTGAAGGTCGCCGACTGCGGCGAATTCGGTCCGGCTTCGGCGTGATAGACGAATAGCCGCGGCAGATAGAGCATGCCTGCCATCCACGCGATCACGCTGATGATGTGGAGGGCCTTGAGCCAGAGATACATCAGACCTTTCCTCTGACGCGTTTGAGCATCCGCTCGACGTTTTCAATCGGCGTGTCCGGCAGAATGCCGTGGCCGAGATTGAAGATGAAAGGCCCATCTCCGAAGGCCTGCATCACGCTATCAACTTCGCGGTCGAGGGCCGCGCCGCCCGCACGTAAGGCGAGCGGATCGACATTGCCCTGCACCGGCAAACGGCGCTGCAGAGTCTCGCGCGCCAGATCGCGATCCTGCGTCCAATCGAGACCGATGGCATCGACGCCTGTGCGCTCGCCATAAGCAAGGGCCAGAACACCGGCGCCGCGCGGGAA
>JAFBAG010000141.1 GCA_019247925.1 Pseudolabrys sp. | reverse complement strand
CGATATCGTCCTCGGCTATGCCATCCTCGATCGAGACGATCGGATAGTTCCCGGCGAGGTTAGCAAGATATTGAGTCTGTTCTTCGCGCGAGCGCGTCGTGCCTTCGCCCTCGTACACATACTTGCCGTTCTTGAAGAACTCGGTCGCGGCACAGTCGAGCGCGACCATGACGTCGCCGCCGGCTTTGTAGCCGGCAGCTTCGATCGCATTGGCGATGAAATCCAATGCCTCTTTTGCCGATTTGAGATTTGGCGCGAAGCCGCCCTCGTCGCCGACGCTGGTATTGTGGCCGGCCTTTTTGAGCGCGCCTTTGAGTGTGTGGAAAATCTCCGCTCCGCAGCGCAGCGCCTCGGCAAAGCTTGGCGCGCCGACGGGCATTACCATGAATTCCTGGAAATCGATCGGGTTGTCGGCGTGGGCTCCGCCATTGACGATATTCATCATCGGCACCGGCAAGGTGCGCGCGGCTGCGCCGCCAACATAGCGATAGAGCGGCTCGCTTTTGGCGAGCGCCGCCGCTTTCGCGACGGCAAGCGAAACGCCGAGGATTGCATTGGCGCCAAGCCTCGCCTTGTTCGGCGTGCCATCGAGCGCAATCATGGTTTCGTCGATCTTCGTTTGACCTTCGGCAGCCATGCCGCCGATCGCATCGAAGATCTCGCCGTTGACGGCATCGACCGCCTTGCGCACACCTTTGCCGAGATAGCGGGCCTTGTCGCCGTCACGCAATTCGACCGCTTCATGCGCGCCGGTCGAGGCGCCGGACGGCACTGCCGCGCGTCCGAACGTGCCGTCTTCCAAAACGACATCGACCTCGACGGTCGGATTGCCGCGGCTATCGAGGATTTCCCGTCCAATAATGTCGGTGATGGCGGTCATGATTGCGCTTTCTAGCGGCCAATATTCGGCTTGTCATGCCCCGCAATGCCAAGGCATAGCTCTGTGGATGGCAAAGAAAACCAAACGTGTGCCTCAACTTGGCCGAGCGGCGCCGGTGCCGGTTTCACCCGACAAAGCGCAGCTCGATCGCGTGGCTAACCCGCAGTCCGGCACCGATTACATCGCGCGATTTACAGTGCCGGAATTCACGTGTCTTTGCCCGATCACCGGCCAGCCCGACTTCGCCCATTTCGTGATCGATTACGCCCCGGGCGCCTGGCTGCTCGAATCGAAATCGCTCAAACTGTACATGTTCAGTTTCCGCAATCACGGCGCCTTCCATGAAGACACCACCGTGATGATCGGCAAACGCATCGCCGCGACGATCAAACCGAAATGGTTGCGCATCGGCGGCTACTGGTATCCGCGCGGCGGCATTCCGATCGATGTGTTCTGGCAGACCGGAAAAATGCCAAAGGGCTTGTGGGTGCCGCCCGACCAGGGCGTCGCGCCCTATCGCGGCCGCTAGTTCTTTTTCGCGAGCCCATCGAATTCGATGAGTTGCCGCAGCAGCGGCTCCATCTCTTTCATCGGCAACATATTGGGTCCATCGGACGGCGCTTTATCCGGGTCCTGATGGGTTTCGATGAAGACGCCGGCGACGCCGACAGCGACCGCAGCGCGCGCGAGAACGCCGACATATTTCCGCTCGCCTCCCGAGGCGGTCCCCTGTCCGCCCGGCTGCTGCACAGAGTGAGTGGCGTCGAATATCACGGGCGCGCCGATCTCGCGCAGCACCGGCAGAGCACGCATGTCGGAAACAAGCGTATTGTAGCCAAAGGACACGCCGCGTTCGGTTACAAGCACATTCGCATTGCCGGCGTCAGTGACCTTGGCCACGACATTCTTCATGTCCCATGGCGCGAGGAACTGTCCCTTCTTGATGTTGACGACCTTGCCAGTCTTTGCAGCAGCAATAAGCAAATCGGTCTGCCGCGACAAGAAGGCGGGGATTTGCAGCACGTCGACCGCTTTCGCAACGTCCGCACATTGCCCGGCTTCGTGGACGTCGGTGAGGACCGGCACTTTCAGCTTGGCGCGCAGCTCGGCAAAAATGGGCAGAGATTTATCGAAGCCGAGACCCCGCGCGCCTGACGCGCTCGTGCGGTTCGCCTTGTCGAACGACGTCTTGTACACAAATCCAATGCCGAGCTTCGTCGTGATGTCCTTCAGAGCGCCGGCGATCTCGAAAGCGTGGTCGCGGCTTTCGAGTTGGCATGGGCCGGCGATCAACGCGAGCGGCAGCGCGTTGCCGAATTTCACGGAGCCGATCGTGACGGTGGTGTTTGGGGTGCTCATTGCGGGCGGACCATGGCGAGGCGCGCGCTTGAGGTCAACTTGGCCGTGAATGTCGCGATTTTTCCAATGGCTCGAAGCTCAATAACGCGCCCATCGCGTCGGCGGCATCGACCACGAAGCCATCACGCTGATCGCGAACTTTTAAGCCACCTTTGTGCATGAGCGCGCGCGTCTGGGTAACATCAGCGACCGCAAAGCGAATGGCTTGTAAGGCACTGCCTGATTTGGGTGTGGGGCCACCAAAGGCCGCGGCAAAACGATCGGGGGTCATCACACTCAACGCGCCGCGCGGGGTCCAGGCACTGACCTCCCCCGGCTCCGTGTAAAAGTCCTCGCTTCCTGTATATGCACGCAAAAAATCGCGGTGATCTTCCGGCTTGGCGGCGACAAGGATGACACCGCGCACCTCCTGCACGCCGTTCTCGTGGTTTTGGAACGCGGGATTCCAGAAATTTTCCGGAAAGTGCTGTCGGCAGGTGCAGAAATGAACATTTGGCGCAGCGCGGTCGTTTGCGAAAACGAGCGAGAACGCGACCTTTACCGGCGAACCGTCCGGCCGTTTGCCCTCGCGCTCAAAACGCATGACCTTCGACTCTGCGATGCCGGCAGCCTCAAACTCGCACTCGTCTTCTCTGGCATCGCGCGATTCCAGAATGAGCATGGACAACCCATTCTGCCGTGCGATGTAGTCGCGGTTAAACGCCGCGAATAATTTCGAAAAGCCATCAGTCCCGAGCTTGTCGGGTTCGGCGAATGTCAGAAGTTCGATGAAAAATCCCGGCAACTGCACGATATGATTGTGCGTGCCCCAGGGATGCTGGTTGCGAGCGCCGACCTTGAAGCCGAGGCGGCGATAAAGCTGGGCCGCCGCATCGAGATCGCTAACGGCATGAACGATGTGATCGAGGCCGCGGGCCATGACTGAAGAGTAAATGGGTCCGAAGTCTCAGACCAGTCGGCTCTGATCGACCGCCGCGCCGATAAACGAGGCAAACAGCGGATGGGGCTCGAACGGCCGCGACTTCAGCTCGGGATGATACTGGACGCCGATGAACCAGGGATGGTTCTCATATTCGACCGTCTCCGGCAGCAGCCCATCCGGCGACATTCCGGCAAAACGCATCCCGTGCTGCTCGAGCCTGTCCTTGTAGCGCGTATTCACCTCGTAACGGTGGCGGTGGCGCTCGGAAATGCTCGTCGTGTCCCCATAGATCTGCGAAATTTTGCTGCCGCGCCGGAGCGCAGCGACATAAGCGCCGAGCCGCATCGTGCCGCCGAGATCGCCGCCCGCCTTGCGCTGCTCGAGCTCGTTGCCCTTCATCCATTCCGTCATCAGGCCGACGACCGGCTCGGTGGTCTCGCCGAATTCGGTCGAATTGGCGTTCTCGATGCCACAGAGATTCCGCGCCGCCTCCACGACAGCCATCTGCATGCCGAAGCAGATGCCGAAGTAAGGCACCTGGCGTTCGCGGGCGAATTGCGCCGCGCGGATTTTTCCTTCCGCGCCGCGCTGGCCAAAACCGCCCGGAACGAGAATGCCGTTGACGTGCTCGAGAAAGGGCGTCGGGTCCTCGTTCTCGAACACTTCGGACTCGATCCAGTCGAGCTTGACCTTGACCTTGTTGGCAATGCCGCCGTGCGACAACGCTTCGATCAACGATTTATAGGCATCCTTCATGCCCGTATATTTGCCGACGATGGCGATGGTGACGTCGCCTTCGGGATTGCGCACGCGCTCGTTGATGAGCTTCCAGCGATCCATCTCGGGCGCGCCCTTAGGCTCAATGCCGAACGCGGCAAGAACTTCACGGTCTAGCCCCTCCGCCGAATAGGCTTCCGGCACCGCGTAGATATTGTCGACATCGCGCGCTTCGATCACTGCGCTTTCCCGCACGTTGCAGAACAGCGCAAGTTTGCGGCGCTCGCTCTCGGGAATGCTGCGATCCGTGCGGCATAGCAGGATGTCCGGCTGAATACCGATGGCGCGCAGTTCGCGCACCGAATGCTGCGTCGGCTTGGTCTTGAGTTCGCCGGCGCTTGGAATCCAGGGCATCAAGGTGAGATGGATATAGATGGCGTGCTGGCGCGGCAGATCGTTGCCGAGCTGACGGATGGCTTCCAGAAAGGGCAGGCTCTCGATATCGCCGACGGTCCCGCCGATTTCGACCAGCACGAAGTCGTAGCCATCGTTGCCATCGCGCACGAACTGCTTGATCGCGTTCGTGACGTGCGGAATGACCTGGATCGTGGCGCCGAGATAATCGCCGCGGCGCTCCTTCGTCAGAATGTCCTGATAGATGCGCCCAGTGGTGATGTTGTCCTGCCGGCAGGCCGGATTGCCGGTGAAGCGCTCGTAATGACCAAGATCGAGATCGGTTTCCGCGCCATCATCCGTGACGAAGACTTCGCCATGCTGATATGGCGACATCGTGCCGGGATCGACGTTGAGATAGGGATCGAGCTTGCGCAGGCGGACTTTATAGCCGCGCGCTTGCAGCAACGCTCCGAGCGCCGCCGATGCGAGACCCTTGCCGAGTGAAGAGACCACGCCGCCGGTGATAAAAATATACCGCGCCATGGGACCCAAGTCTTAGCCCTCCCCCTTCGATTCGCCGAGCGCGAAAACCGCAAGGCCGGCATGCCATCCACACTTTGCACAAGCACTCATCTTTTTTGACCCTCTAAAAGCGGAAGGGCCGGTTGCCCGGCCCTTCATTTTGTTTGTCACTGCGATCGTGGAACCTGCGGCCCCGAAGGCGCCGCGGGCGGCGTCGCGGGTTGACGAAGCTGATCCAGCAATCCGCCCCCCGAACCGAGCGGCGCCAAAGGCGTGGCGGGTCCCTGCTGGGCGGGCGCGCCGGACTGAATGATGGACGACGGCCTGCGATCAAGGCCAGCCAGGATCGACAATGCGAGGCTGCTGAGAAAAAACAAACCGGCGAGAATTGCGGTGGTGCGGGTGAGGACGTTGGCCGTGCCGCGGCTTGTCATGAAGCCGCCGGTCGATCCGATGCCGAGCCCGCCGCCCTCGGAGCGCTGCAACATGACCACGCCGATCATGGCGAGCACCAGCATGAGATGGATCACAATCAGCACGTACATTTTTTCAAATCCTCAGCTCGAGCGCGCGCATGCGCCTTGCGCCTCGCAGGTCATATAGGAATTCGCGGCGGTGTTTACACGAGCAGGCATGCGAATGCTACCCTGCCAGGTCAGCGGTAAACCGCTGCAATTCCGAGAAAATCATCGGCTTTCAGGCTGGCGCCGCCGATCAGCGCGCCGTTCACATTCGCCACGTTCAACAGTTCCTTGGCGTTCGAGGGTTTCACCGATCCGCCATAGAGAATCCGCAGATTGTTGCCGTCCGCGCCAAACCGCGCCGCCAATCGCTTGCGAAGGGAAGCGTGGACCTCGGCAACATCGCCAGGTGTCGGGGTGAGCCCAGTGCCGATCGCCCAGACCGGCTCATAGGCGATGACCAGATTGGCCGCCGTTGCGCCATCCGGCACCGAGCTGTCAAACTGGCGGCCGATTACATCAAGCGTCTGCCGCGCTTCGCGCTCACCACGCGTCTCGCCGACACAGACGATCGCGCTTGCACCCGCGCGCCATGCAGCCTGCGCCTTGGCGCGCACCTGCGCATCCGTTTCCTTGTGGAGGCTGCGCCGCTCCGAGTGGCCGACGATGATCACGGTGGCGCCGGCGTCGACCAGCATTTCGGCAGAAATGTCGCCGGTAAAAGCGCCGGCCGGCTCGGCGCTGCAATCTTGCGCGCCGATCGTGACCTTTGAGCCGGCGGCAATCGCCGCGAGCGCGGTCAATAATGTCGCAGGGGGGCAAACCAGGATGTCGGTTTTCTGCGCGAGGTCCGCCGCGC
>JAFBAG010000282.1 GCA_019247925.1 Pseudolabrys sp. | reverse complement strand
CATGGAGCAGGAAGTGCTGAAGATGACGCAGTCGTCCGGCGTCGGCGCGCAGTTCGGCGGCAAATATTTCTGCCACGACGTGCGCGTCATTAGGTTGCCGCGCCACGGCGCGTCGCTTCCTATTGGGCTTGGCGTGTCGTGCTCGGCCGACCGGCAGGCTTTGGGAAAAATCACGCGCGACGGCGTGTTCCTCGAGGAGCTCGAGCACAATCCGGCGAAATATCTGCCGGAGGTCGACCAGGAGAAATTGGGCGGCGAGGTCGTGAAGATCGACCTCACGCGGCCGATGAAAGAGATTTTGGCGCAGCTCACGAAATATCCGGTGAAGACGCGGCTGTCGCTCACCGGGCCGATGATCGTCGCGCGCGACCTCGCGCACGCGAAACTGCGCGAGCGGCTGGAAGCCGGGCAGGGGTTGCCGGATTATTTCAAGAACCATCCGGTCTATTACGCCGGCCCGGCCAAGACGCCGACGGGCTATGCGTCCGGCTCATTCGGCCCGACCACGGCGGGGCGGATGGATTCATTCGTCGATCAGTTCCAGGCGGCGGGCGGCTCGATGGTGATGCTCGCCAAGGGCAATCGTTCGGCGCAGGTGCACGAGGCCTGCAAGAAGCACGGCGGCTTCTACATCGGCTCGATCGGCGGCGCGGCGGCGAACCTCGCGCAGAACTGCATCAAGAAGGTCGAGGTGCAGGAATATCCAGAACTAGGAATGGAAGCGATCTGGCGCATCGAGGTCGAGAACTTCCCGGCGTTCATCGTGATGGACGACAAGGGCAATGATTTCTTTAAAGAGCTGAATTTGGGGTAGCTGTCATTCCGGGGCGCGGCCCGCAGGCCGCGAGCCCGGAATCCAGAGCGACATTCCGTGCGGCCCCTGGATTCCGGGTCCGCTCGCTGCGCGAGCGTCCCGGAATGACGATGTGATAGGCTCCGCAAATGACATTCAAACGTCTCGCATTTTTATTCGCGCTTCTCGCGACGCCCGCCTTTGCGCAAGATTATCCGACCCGTCCCATCACCCTGATCGTGCCCTTCGCGCCGGGCGGATCGACCGACGTCATCGCGCGGGTCGTGGCGCAGGGGATGCGCGCGGAATTGGGGCAGACGGTCGTGGTCGAGAACCATGCCGGGGCGGGCGGCTCGCTCGGCACCGGCATGATCGCGCGCGCCGCGCCCGACGGTTACACGATCGGCATGGCGACGGCCTCGACCGTGGCGATCAATCCGGCGGCCTATCGCAATTTGCCGTTCGACGTTTTGAAAGACCTCGCGCCGATCACCAACATCGCCGCGGTGCCAAACATCATGTCGGTGCATCCTTCTGTCGCAGCGAAGACGATGGCCGAGTTCATCGCGCTGGCGAAGGCGCAGCCTGGCAAGCTCGCTTACGGCTCGTCGGGCAACGGCTCGGTGTCGCATCTGATGGGCGAGCAGTTCAAGCTCGCGACCGGCACCGACATCGTCCATGTGCCGTATCGCGGCATCGGCCCGGCGATGAACGACGCGATCGGCGGCATGATCCAGGTGCTCTACGACAATCTGCCGACCTCGCTGCCGCATGTGCAGGCGGGCAAGCTGCGCGCGCTCGCGGTGTCGGGCGAGAAGAGGGTGGCGGCGCTGCCGGACGTGCCCACTTTCACGGAATTGGGTTTGAAGGATCTGGAATGGATGGCGTTCTTTGGGCTGGTGGCGCCGGCTAATACGCCGCCCGCGGTTATTACGAAATTGAATGCCGCCGCGGTGAAGGTGATCGCCACGCCCGAAGTGCGCCGCGCGCTCGAATTGCAGCAGGCGATCCCTGTCGGCAACTCGCCCGCGCAATTCCGCGCCGAGATCGAACGCGACCTCGCCCGCATGAAACGTGCCGTAGAAGCCGCGAATATTCGCGTCGACAATTAGGCGCCGCTGTCCCGCTTAAGGGATTACCTATAAGCACGGCCCGGCCCGCCATAAGCGCGCGCCGCATTGTGGAATCCAAGGCCCCGTGAGACGATTTTCGCGGGAAGGGGCGGCGGGCTTCGGCCGGCCGCGGGAAAAACATGGTGGCCGGCGTCAGTTTCGAGGCGCCCGATCTCGCCCGCAAGGTCGAGGCGATGAGCGAGGCCGAGATCGACACGCTGCCGTTCGGCGTCATCCGGCTCGATCAGAATTTCATCATCCAGTTTTACAGCGCGACCGAGTCCCGGCTCTCCGGCTACGGGCGTCCAATCGGCGAGAATTTCTTCGAGATTTCCGAGTCGCCTCAAAAGCGCGCGCTCGAAACCAAGATTTGCGCCGGCCTCGAAGAGGGCAAGGTCGACCTCGACATTGGCTGGCGTGGCGGCAAGGGCGCGAACCTGCGCGAAGTGCGCATTCGCGTGCAGTCCGCCAAGGACGGCGGCGTGTGGATGTTCTTCGAGCGCGATGAGCCGCGCTAGACGAGGGCGGTCGCCGCCACCATCAGCGCCGAGATGCCGACATACTTCGCGGTCTGGATCGGATCGTCGAGCTGATCGGCGAGGCCGAAGCCCCACACCAGAACACCGATGATCAGCGCGCCCGCTTTGAGCGCGAATTTGAGATTGGGGGAGAGATTGGAGAACATACGCATCGAAACATCCTCGCTCGGCACCCCGGCGTAATGTTTCAATGCAAAGTCCGTTCCAAATATGGCGCTAAAAAAATGCGGACAATGCGCGGCATCCCCGCGCATGGGCTTTCTTACGCGATTAGCGCCGGGAGGACAGGGACGACGGCGGTTCGAAGGCCACGGCGCCGCGGCTGCCGAATTGATAAAGCGTCGCCGTAATCAGGCCGATAATCGCCAGCGCCAGGCCGAGGCGCACCAAGCAGTCCGCCATGTTCATTCCCCACGCAATGCCAGTTGCGCGCGCAAGCTAGGGCGCGGGCTGTATCGGGTCGATGGCGCCGGGTTCCATTTTCGCCCGCACGGTAAACGCGTTAACCTGCGCGGGTTAATGGCGCGGACTTTGCTGGCAAAGAAACGGCGCTTCGACGCGGCATCAGCCGCAACCCTTTTAACGGAGCCGCCGTTATTCAGGCGTTGATGGTGGAGTGCGGACTGTGCCGGATGAAAAGCAGCATCCCGACATGGAAAACTTCAAGAAGAAATGCGCGCAGTGTGGGGCGCAAATGCGCCTGTTTGGCATTGAAGGCGACTCGTCGGGGAGCAATATCTACAGCTTCGAGTGCCCAAAGTGCGGTCACGTCGATGCCGAGAGTGTCCCGACGCGTTAGCGCGAGCGCAGGTTAAAAGGCCGCCGGTGAAGGCGGCCTTTTGATTGCGTTCGCGGCAATGGCGCGCCGGTTAGCGCCGCTCCGGCCGCATCGTGAAATAGCCTATGGCGCCGATAACGATCACTGCGGCGATAAAGCCGTATACGGTCCAGTCCATCGCAGCCTCCCTAGGTTGAGGAAAGGGGAGTTCAGCGCAGCCGCCCCGGGCCGCTTTGATCTGGATCAAAAAAACTGAAATCGACCGAGATTTGCGCGTTGGCTGGGCTTAGCGGGGCGCGGTCCGTTGAACTGTTCGGACGGCTGCGATGTGGTCACGCCAAAGCGAGAGGCCGGTGGGCGGCCTCTCTCGCTGCCCGCTTTGCAGAAGACGACTAGTTTAGTTTGTAGTTGAGACCGACCCGTACGATGTGATCCTGCAGGCGAACCGACACGGGTGTCGAGGTCGTTCCGCTGAGAAAAGTGTGAGTGCCCAAGCCCAGGAACAGGTATTCGATCTTGGCACTCCACTTGTCCGAAATCTTCTTTTCGGCGCCTGCTCCGAGCGTCCAGCCCGCCCGCGTCTGTGTTTCGCTGTTTGCGATGGTAGCCGTCGCTGTAGCGGTGACTGCGCCCGCGCCATTTCGCGTTGTCGCTGTGGCCGTGGTCGAATTAGAGAATTTTGTACTCGCGACTGCGAGACCGCCAGTCACGTAAACAAGAAGCGTGGGGTCAACCAGGATACCGGCGCGGGGGCGGAGCGTCCCGAACCAGTTAAGTCTCCATTGATTATCGACCGTTCCGGCAAGCGAAATCGTGCCGTCCGCGAGGGGAATGGTGAGTAATGTGGCGGTGCCGCCATTCGAAGCGCGCTCACCGCTCCACTGGAGGTCGCCTTCCAGGCCAAATACCCAGTTTTGGTGCCGCCAATTGTAACCAACCTGGCCGCCCGCGATCCAACCATCCACGTTGGGCGTCGTGCTGCTCACCAAACCTGTTGCGGCGAAGAAACTCGTAGCGCCGGCAGCGGTGTTTGTACTGGACCACCGCCCGAAGCTATAGCCGACATTTCCGCCGACGTACGGGCCGGTCCATGGATCGGCCACTGGCGCTTTTATGGGCGCTTTGACCGCCATATCGGCCGCGTAGGAAGTCGTTGAAATGGCGACCGCGGACGCGGCCACAAGAAAAATTTTAGGTCCCATTTGCCCCTCCCAGCTCCAGCGCGCCCACACAATTGGACCGCAACTTTGAGGAGTCAACGTCGCGGTGCACAAGTTATACGATTTTTATGTGCACTTTTTGCCGATCGACAGTTCGCGGGGGTTGGTGCCCCCGCAGCCGACATGCCCCGGCTATTAAAGCGGTACTGGCCGAAATAGGCCACCCTTGGAACTAAGTTAGGCCACCTGACGTTAGGTCAGGCTCGCATGACACGGCCCTTCCAGAGGGTCGCTCCTAAGCCGGACCGATGGCCCAGTCGCTCAGTCCCCCTGTGGCGGCACATTCGGTCCGGTTTTCTTTTGCGGGAATCAAACTAAGCTCGATTTGCCCGGTGAGGGCGCCCCCTTCTTCCAGAGGGGTGAGCGGGCCAGCGGCTTCCCAGCCTCGCTGGCCCGTTTTTCTTTGGCCATATGGCCAGGACAACATTAGAAGATTTCCAAAATATGACGGGGCGGGCATGACCGAGCACCGCGTCTATTTTTTAAATCGGGAGCGTCACGTGATTGGGCCGCCGACTCTTATCGAGGCCGACACGGACGAGTACGCCATCCATCGGGCGCGGCAGCTCCTCGACGGTAAAGACATAGAGGTCTGGCAGCTCCAGCGGCTTGTGGCGCGCATCCCGCACAAGGAATAATCGCAAGTCGCTGTTCCCGCCCTGTACTACGCGGAAGCGTTGCTTCGGGCGCTGCTCGATGAGTACCTGCGCAAGGAATTTGGCTTCGTGGGCGAAGCGCTTTTCGATACGAAAGAGGAAGACGCAGCCGGTTAGTGCGGCCTCAAAATAGAACTACGTAGACAGTAAAAATCCAGACCAGACCGGCTAGGCCGAAGATCGTCGCGCCGACATACCACCAGAGGCCGCGTGATTCTGGTCCGCCAAAGTGCGGGCTTTTGTCGTACCCTGCCACCGCTCAGCCTTTATCGCTTCGAGGTTCGCCAGCTTCAGCCACTCACCCGCAAGTCGCAACCATTGCTCGCGTTCCCAGCGGTCAGATGCAGCGTTCGCCTTGTCGGCGCACACCTTCGCGGTTTTTCTGAAAAATTGCTCGCCCATACGGGAAGTCTGCCGCGGGGCGGGTAAAGGTGACGTTACGTCAGGTGACGTTGCGTAAGTTGGGTGCCCAACAAAATAGAGGCCGCCGGTTAGGGCGGCCTCTTACATCGCTTCTTCACCGACCCATATTGCGAGAGAAGCCAATACGGTCCCGACGAGAAGCAGAGCTATCGGTAGCTCCACGTTACTTCCAAACGTGGACGATCATGTAACCGGCACCAAGCACAACCGGGATACCGATCAGGACGGGGAGAAGAAGCGGCATGTTTGCCTCCTTTGTTACCTCAGAGGCAGATCAACGCTTAGGGTTAGGTCGGGTTTCAAACCAAGCCACTAATTGATTCAAAACCGGCCACTAAGGGGTCAAACAGGCCCGTATCGATTAAAACCGAAAGAACATATTGCGAACGGAGAACAAATAGGGTACAGTGTTTTCCATGCTCGATTCCGGTCCGAGCCTTGGGGCGAACCGCAGTGGCCAGCACCCAAGACCCGTTTTGGGGTTGCCCGAATCCCGGCGATAAGGAGCGCGACGATGAGTCAGCCCGCTTTGCGTGTCGTTGAAGGATCCTCCATGGACAAATCGAAGGCCCTGTCTGCCGCGCTCTCCCAGATCGAGCGCAATTTCGGCAAGGGCTCGGTGATGCGGCTCGGCAAGAACGACAAGACGATGGATATCGAGACGATATCCACCGGCTCGCTCGGGCTCGACATCGCTCTCGGAGTGGGCGGGCTGCCGCGCGGCCGGGTGGTCGAAATCTACGGCCCAGAATCCTCGGGCAAGACGACGCTCGCGTTGCACACCATCGCCGAAGCCCAGAAAAAGGGCGGCATCTGCGCCTTCGTCGACGCCGAACATGCGCTCGACCCGGTTTATGCCCGCAAGCTCGGCGTCAATGTGGATGACTTGCTGATTTCGCAGCCCGACGCCGGCGAGCAGGCGCTGGAAATCGCCGACACTCTGGTGCGCTCCGGCGCGATCGACGTGCTGGTGGTGGATTCCGTGGCGGCGCTGGTGCCGCGCTCCGAACTCGAAGGCGAGATCGGCGACGTGCAGCCGGGCTCACAGGCCCGTCTCATGAGCCAGGCCCTGCGCAAGCTCACGGCTTCGATCTCCAAGTCGCGTACGATGGTGATCTTCATCAACCAGATCCGCATGAAGATCGGCGTGATGTACGGCTCGCCGGAGACGACCTCGGGCGGCAATGCGCTGAAATTCTACGCCTCGGTGCGCCTCGATATCCGCCGCATCGGCGCGATCAAGGAACGCGATGAAGTGGTCGGCAATCAGACCCGCGTGAAAGTGGTCAAGAACAAGCTGGCGCCGCCCTTCAAGCTGGTCGAATTCGACATCATGTATGGCGCCGGCGTGTCGAAGACCGGCGAACTGATCGACCTCGGCGTGAAAGCCGGCGTGGTCGAGAAATCCGGCTCCTGGTTCTCCTATGACAGCCAGCGCATCGGGCAGGGCCGCGAGAACGCCAAGGTGTTCCTCAAGGACAATCCCGACATCGCCAACAAGATCGAAGCGCAGGTGCGCGCGAATTCCGGCATCCTCGCCGACGTCGCACTCCAGGGCGAGAAGGAAGAGGGTGACGACGACGAAGCCGAGGCGGCGGAGGCTTAAAGCTTAGTTTCGCCGCCCGCGCTGGTGAGAGAGGCGGGCGGCGTCCAAGACTGGCTGAGCACGCCGAGTAGGGAGAGAGCACGCGTGAGTGCGCGAAAGGCAAGCAAGGCCAGACCAATAGCGGCGGCGTTTTCCCGAAGGAGCGCCGGCCGTTTCGAGAAGCGGCCATTGACGCGGAGTGTGTGAGCGAGTTGGCGAATTAGGCGTAAAGCGTTTTCGCTACCAGGTATGAGAGGTTTCCGCGTTGTCGCCCCCGTCGGCACCCGGCTGCGTAAAGCGGCCGCCACCGAGGACGGGGGCGAGGGCGTTTTTAGCCCCGCGCGGCGGCGGCGCGCACCCAAGCCGCCCGTGCGATCAGCTGCGGTCGATATTGATCAGGATAAATCCCGAAATCGAGGCACCGACGCCGGTCCAGGAGGCCAGCGCAAGAATCACGGTAGCGCCGATCGCGCTGTCGATTGATGCCGCGACACCGGCGCCGCTAAGCGCCAGCAGCGCTCCGCCCCCGGCGACGCCGAGGGCAATACCGGCGAGGCCGTGACAGAAAGTGAGGGTGCCGACGGGCAGCGGCTTGCGCATGCCCGACAACGCCAACTGCCTTATGCGCGTTCCGTGAGCTACGCCAGGCCGCGACTTCTTATGTGTCCTTTGTAACGCACTAAAACGTCACTTGGCGCGCGCCATTCCTTTCGGCAAATTTGTGTCGATCGAGGCCGGCAAGGGGCGCATCATGATCAGCGAGCTCGTCGCATTTTGCACATCGTATACGGGCCAGCTTTGGCTCATTCTCGCCAGCGATCTCATCATCGCGGTCGCTTATTTCGCGATCCCGGTAACGATGGCGGTCGTGTTACGCGACCGACGCGCGGATATCCCCTACCCTTGGCTGTGGACCTTGTTCGTGACCTTTATCGTCGCCTGTGGCCTCACCCATCTCGTCCATGTCTGGTCGGCCTATCAGGGCGTCGAATATCGCGGGCTGCAAACGGCGATCGAGGTTTTCACCGCCTTCGCTTCCATCGGCACGGCAGTTGCATTCGTGTGGATCCTCCCGCAGATCAAGGATCTGCCGTCGCCCATCCAGCAGCGCGAGATTCTCCAGCGCGAGGTCGCTGAGCGGACCAAGGAAAAGGACCACCTCATCCTGGAGATCAATCATCGCATCGGAAACCAGCTGCAAATTCTCGGCGCGCTGGTGGCGCGCGAAAAACGCGATGCCAAGTCGCCTGAGGTCCTCGCAGCCCTCGAGCGGTTCAACGTGGCGCTGCAAGGGATGGGCGAGCAGCATCTGCGGCTGTCGCGCGAGAATTATCTGGGCACCGGGCTTGCGGGTGACATGCGCTCTGTTTTGCCGCCGACCGCTGCCGCCGCAGGGGCCGCGCCAGCCTGAGCGGGGCTTTCTGGACTTAAGTCCCTGCCGCCGCTAGATAAAGTTCCGGACAAAGGGGCTTTGATGAGCGGCGTCAACGAGCTGCGCGCGCATTTCACCGAGTATTTCGCCCGCAACGGCCATCAGGCCGTGGCGTCGTCGCCGCTTGTGCCGCGCAACGACCCGACTTTGATGTTCACCAATGCGGGCATGGTGCAATTCAAGAACGTCTTCACCGGGCTTGAAAAGCGCGACTACAAGCGGGCCGTGACCGCGCAGAAATGCGTGCGGGCCGGCGGCAAGCACAACGACCTCGACAATGTCGGGTATACGGCGCGGCATCACACCTTCTTCGAGATGCTCGGCAATTTCTCGTTCGGCGACTATTTCAAGGATGTCGCGATCGATCTGGCTTGGAAGCTCGTCACCAAGGAACTTGGGCTTCCGGTCGAGAAGCTGATGGTCACCGTCTATATCGACGACGATCAGGCCTTCAATCTCTGGAAGAAGATCGCGGGCCTGCCCGACAGCAAGATCGTGCGCATCGCCGGCTCCGACAATTTCTGGGCGATGGGCGACACCGGCCCGTGCGGGCCATGCTCGGAAATCTTCTACGACCATGGCGACAAGATTCCCGGCGGCCCGCCGGGCTCGCCCGACAGCGAAGGCGACCGCTTCATCGAGATTTGGAACCTCGTCTTCATGCAGTACGAGCAGCTCGAGGGCGGCAAACGGATCGACCTGCCGAAGCCCTCGATCGACACCGGAATGGGGCTCGAGCGTATCGCCGCGGTGACGCAGGGCACGCATGACAATTACGCGATCGACCTGTTTGTCGCGCTGATCCACGCCATCGCCGAAGCGACCAAGGTGTCGCCGGACGGGCCGCAGAAGGCGTCGCACCGCGTCATCGCGGACCATCTGCGCGCGTCCTCGTTCCTGATCGCGGATGGCGTGCTGCCCTCGAACGAAGGCCGCGGCTATGTGCTGCGCCGGATCATGCGGCGCGCCATGCGCCACGCGCAGCTTCTTGGCGCCAAAGAACCGCTGATGTGGAAGCTGGTGCCGGTGCTCACCCAGCAGATGGGGCAGGCCTATCCGGAACTCATTCGCGCGCAGGCGCTGATCACCGAGACCCTCAAGCTCGAGGAGACGCGCTTCCGCCGCACGCTCGAACGTGGTCTCGCGATCCTCGACGACGCTTCGAAGTCGCTCAAGAAGGGCGACATGTTCGACGGCGATACGGCGTTCACGCTCTACGATACCTATGGCTTTCCGCTCGACCTGACGCAGGACGCGCTGAAGGCGCGCGGCATCTCGGTCGATCAGGCTTCCTTCACCGACGCGATGGAGCGCCAGAAGGCGAAGGCGCGGGAGTCGTGGAAGGGCTCGGGAGAGGCGGCCACGGAAAATGTGTGGTTTCCGCTGCGCGAGAAGACCGGCGCGACGGAATTCCTCGGCTACGAGACCGAGACGGCCGAAGGCGTCGTCAAGGCGCTGGTCAAGGACGCCAAGGAAGTTCTGGAACTGAAAAAAGGCGAGAGCGGCGCGGTGGTCCTCAATCAGACGCCGTTCTACGCCGAGAGCGGCGGACAGGTCGGCGATACCGGCGTGATGCGCAGCGACAAGTCCCGCGCGAAAGTATCGGACACGCAGAAGAAAGCCGGCGACGTTTTCGCCCATATGGTGACGGTCGAGGAGGGCGCGCTCAAGATCGGCGACGCGCTGCATCTCGATGTCGATCATGCGCGGCGCTCGGCGATCCGCCAGAACCATTCCGCCACGCATTTGCTGCACGAGGCGCTGCGCCAGGTGCTGGGCGACCACATCGCGCAGAAGGGCTCACTGGTCGCGCCCGACCGGCTTCGCTTCGACTTCTCGCATCCCAAGCCGATTTCGGCGGATGAATTGGCCAAAGTCGAGGACATCGCCAACGATATCGTCATCCAGAATTCGCCCGTAACGACCCGGCTGATGGCGCTTGACGATGCCCGCGCTTCCGGCGCCCGCGCGCTGTTCGGCGAGAAATACGGCGACGAGGTGCGCGTCGTCGCGATGGGCGACGGTTCCGGAAACACGATGGGCTGGTCGGTCGAATTGTGCGGCGGCACGCATGTGCGGCGCACCGGCGATATCGGTCTGATCTCCGGCCTCACCGATAGCGGGGTCGCGGCCGGCGTGCGCCGCATCGAGGCTTTGACTGGAAAGGCGGCGCGTCAGGGCGCGGCGAAGCAGGTCAACGCGGCGAAAGCCGCGGCCGCCGAGCTGAAAGCGCCGCTCGAAGACCTGCCGGCACGGGTCGCGGCGCTGCTCGACGAGCGTAAGAAGCTCGAGCGCGAATTGTCCGAAGCGAAGAAGAAGCTGGCGATGGGTGGCGGCGGCTCGGCAGGGTCCGCCAATGACGACGTCGAAACCGTCAATGGCGTGAAAGTGCTGGCCAAGGCGCTCACCGGCGTCGAGGTCAAGGACCTGCGCGGCATCGCCGATGAAGGCAAAAAGAAGCTCAGCTCGGGCATCGTCGTGCTGGTGGCGAACGATGCCGAGGGCAAGGCCGCGCTCGTCGTTGCCGTCACGCCCGACCTCACCGTGGCGAACAATGCCGTGGCGATGGTGCAGGCTGGTGTCGCGGCGCTCGGCGGCAAAGGCGGCGGCGGCCGTCCCGACATGGCGCAGGGCGGCGGCCCGAATGGCGGCGAGGCGCAGGCCGCGATCGCCGCCGTGAAGAAGCTTGTCAAAAGCGCCTGATATCCACGTTAAGCGCTGGACCTCGCCGGAGCGCCACCCCGAGATCATGGCGATGATCCACGCCGCGTTCGGCGGGCTGACGCCTCCGTCGGGCGTGCTGAAAGAGACAGTCGCGGATTTCGCCAGGCGCCAGCGCGAGGGCTTCGTTCTGGTCGCGATGGTGGACGAGCGCTTCGCCGGCAGCATGTTCTGCGCGGTGAAGGACGGCGCGCTTTACCTGACGCGGATGGCGACGCATCCGGACTGGCAAAAACGCGGCGTCGGCCGCGCGCTGATGGCGGCGGCGGAGCAGGAAGCGCGGGCGATGCACCTGCCGAAATTGCTCATCCGGGTGCGCAAAAATCTGCCCGGTAATCTCGCCTATTTTTCAAAACTTGGATTTGCCGTGACCGGCGAGGGCGCCGATCCGGGCCGGCCGCCTTATGACGTGATGGAGCGCGCTCTCTAGTACCCCGCGAGCAGCCCCGCGGCCATCACGACCATCGCGATGTCTTCCGTCAACGTCACGGTCGAGAGCGGCACCGAGAGCACATTGCCCATGCAGGGACAGGCGATGTCGAGGCCGCGGCGCAAAGCGAGCACCACGCCGAGCGCGCCGAACGAGAATACGACAATGGTGAGAATGTAGGTCGCGGCGGGCCAGGCGAAGGCGAGATAAGCGAGGCCGAGGCCAAGCTCTATGAACGGATAGACGAAGCCCCAGTTCGAGCTCTGCCGCGCCAGCAGATCGTACATGGCGAAGCCGTTGCGGAAGCCGCGCAGGTCGAACAGCTTGAGCAGCGCGAAGAAGATCAGGAACACGCCCATATAGGCGTGCATCAGGGTCTTCATCGCGAAGTCCTTGAAGCCCGCCGCGACCGCGAAGGCCGCGAGCCCGGACACGATGACCAGCGCAAACAGCGGCCAGTATTCGCCGATTGATTTGCCGCGATCGGCCTGCCGGACGTGAACGCCTGCGTGGGTCATGATGCTCTCCTCTTATTCCGTATATAGGCGGCGATCTCAGGTCGCCAATCCGGCGGCGGCGTCATCTGCCGGTCTTTCGGCGAGTGCGATAGTATGGGCGCGGGGAGAAGCTTCTATGGCTCGCGACACGCTTCGCCGCTGGCGGCGGCGGATCTACGAAATCCTCGAACGCGGCTCGGCCGCAGACCGGGCAACGACCGTCCTGGAACGGGCGCTTATCGTCCTTATCGTCCTGAACTTGATCGCGGTGGCGCTGGAATCGGTGCCCGCGCTCGCTGCACGTTATGGACGGTGGTTCGATGTCATAGAGATTTTTTCGCTCGTCGTATTCACAGCTGAATATGCATTGCGCCTGTGGGTGGCGGTCGAACATCCACCCTATCGCCATCTACGACATTCGGTGGCGCGCTGGCGTTATGCAGCGAGCCCGGCAGGACTCGTCGACCTCGTCGCGGTGGCGCCGTTTTGGTTTGCCTTCGCCATCCCCGATCCGTTGCGCGTTGTTCTGGTTTTTCGCTTTGTGCGTTTCCTCAAGGTTGCCCGCTACTCGCCCGCCATGCGTTCGCTGCTCGATGTGATCTACCGCGAGCGGCGGGCCTTGTTCGGTTGCTTTGCGATTCTTTTCGGCACGGCGCTGGTGTGCGCGGCGCTGATGTATCTGGCCGAACGGCACGTGCAGCCGGAAAAGCTCGGCACCATTCCCGACGCCTTCTGGTGGTCGATCGTCACGCTGAGCACCATCGGCTATGGCGATGTCGTGCCCATTACGCCGCTCGGCAAGCTCATCGCGATGGGCAGCGTTTTGCTCGGCATGATAATGATCGCCCTGCCGGTCGGCATCATCGCCACGGCTTTTGCCGAGCAGATTCATCGCCGCGATTTCGTC
This sequence comes from Pseudolabrys sp., assembly GCA_019247925.1. GTDB lineage: Bacteria > Pseudomonadota > Alphaproteobacteria > Rhizobiales > Xanthobacteraceae > Pseudolabrys. The sequence goes on along the minus strand of JAFBAG010000282.1, from coordinate 1,645 downwards.
GTGACCTGGGGCATGATTGCGCGGGTCCCGCTGTTCGCTGAGCTCGACGCCGCAGAGATCGCGAGCATCATGGAAATGCTGCGCGCCCGGGTGGCGGAAGCGGGCCAGGTCATCGTGCGCAAGGGTGAGGCGGCGCACTCGATGTATTTTGTGGCTGCCGGCGAGGTTGAAATCGAGCTTAAAACCAAACGCGTGCGGCTCGGGATCGGCGATTTTTTCGGCGAGATGGCGGTGCTGCGGAAAGAGAGGCGCACCGCAACGGTGCGCGCGCTGGCGCGCACCAGCCTCTTGGTGCTCGACGCCCAGGACCTGCACACTATCATGCAACGCGACCCGCGGGTGGCGGGGCGTATCAAGGACGTGGTCGAGCGCCGCCAAAAGGAATTCGCGCGCAAGGGCGACATCGCAGCGGCGGAAGTCCGGTGACGCGGCGAGACGGCGGGCTTATGCCGCCATCGCCTTTTTCAGGTTGGCGTCGACCTTGTCGAGAAAGCCGGTGGTCGAGAGCCAGGTCTGGTCGGGGCCGACCAGCAGCGCCAGGTCCTTGGTCATGAATCCGGCTTCCACGGTCTCGATACAGACCTTTTCGAGCGTGGCCGAGAATTTCGCCAGCGCCGCATTGCCGTCGAGCTTGGCGCGATGGGCGAGGCCGCGCGACCAGGCGAAGATAGAAGCGATCGAGTTGGTCGAGGTCTGCTCACCGCGCTGATGCTGGCGATAGTGGCGCGTCACAGTGCCGTGCGCGGCTTCCGCCTCGACCACTTTGCCGTCCGGGGTCATCAAGACCGACGTCATCAGCCCGAGCGAGCCGAAGCCCTGCGCGACGGTGTCGGACTGCACGTCGCCGTCGTAATTTTTGCAGGCCCAGACATAGCCGCCGGACCATTTCAGCGCGGACGCCACCATGTCGTCGATCAGGCGGTGCTGATAAATGATGTTGCGCTTGTCGAATTCGTCTTTGAATTCGCGCTCGAACACCTCCTGAAAAATATCCATGAAGCGGCCGTCATATTGTTTCAGGATGGTGTTCTTGGTCGAAAGGTAGAGCGGGTAGCGGCGGTTGAGCGCGTAGTTCATCGAGGCGCGCGCGAAGTCGCGGATCGATGAGTCCAGATTGTACATCGCCATGGTGACGCCGCTCTCCGGCGCCTGGAACACTTCGCGCTCGATCACCTTGCCGTCGTCGCCCTCGAACTTGAGCGAGATCCTGCCCTTGCCCGGAAATTTGAAATCGGTGGCGCGGTACTGGTCACCATAGGCGTGGCGGCCGATCACGATCGGCTGCGTCCAGCCCGGGACGAGGCGCGGCACGTTCTTGCAGATGATCGGCTCGCGAAAGATTGTGCCGCCGAGGATGTTGCGGATCGTGCCGTTCGGCGAGCGCCACATTTCCTTGAGGCCGAATTCCTTCACCCGGCCTTCGTCCGGGGTGATGGTGGCGCATTTCACCGCAACGCCGACGTCCTTGGTCTTGTTGGCGGCGTCAATCGTGATCTGATCGCCGGTCGCGTCGCGCTTCTGGATGCTGAGGTCGTAGTAGAGCAGCGTCACGTCGAGATAGGGGTGGATCAGTCTGTCCTTGATGAACTGCCAGATGATCCGGGTCATCTCATCGCCGTCCATCTCGACGATGGGATTTTTGACC
>JAFBAG010000267.1 GCA_019247925.1 Pseudolabrys sp. | reverse complement strand
CCTGCGCCAGCAAATTGATGGCGCAGGCGCGGGCGGCCTTGGCGCCATCCTCGATTGTAACGCCGCCGCCGAGCTGACCTTTTGCGACCAGCTTGCCGTCCGCGCCCAGGCAAAGCTGCCCGGAGATGGTGAGCAGATTTCCGCAGCGTACAAAAGGCACGTAATTGGCGATCGGCGTTGCCGGCTTGGGCAAAGTAATTCCAAGTTGTGTCAGTTTTGTTTCTACCGCTCCGGCCATGGCGCGCGACTCCCTTTGCGCAAGTGTCCTGTGCAAGCGGGGTCGCGGTCAATTGCCGCTCGCGGACCCGGCCTCTATGTTGCCTTGTTCCTCAGGCCGATTGCGGCGTGACACGGAGCCCTCATGCGCAAACCATTGCACGCGACTTTATTTGTCTTGGCGGCGAGCCTTGTCGGGTCGGTCGCGGCTGACGCGCAGAAGGTGTTGCCGCCGGCGACCGGAGCCAACGAGGTCGTGCTGGCGCCGCACCGCGCCGTGTACGAACTCAAGCTTGCCCGCACGCGCGGGAGCCGCAGCATCGAGGGTCTTCGCGGTCGCATCCTCTACGATTTCACGGGGAGCGCATGCGCCGGTTATGGCTTGCAGTTTCGGCAGGTTTCCGAGCTCGACTCGGGCGAGGGCAAGACCGTCCTCAGCGATCTTCGTGCATCGACCTGGGAAGACGCGCAGGCAAAGCAGTTTCGCTTCAATTCGGAAAACCGGATGAACGACAAGGCCATCGATACGGTGGACGGCAATGCCGAGCGAAAAAGCAATAACGTCGCCATCAGTCTGAAGAAGCCGTCGGGCAAGAATTTCCAGATCGGCGCCGAGGCCGTGTTCCCGACCGAGCACATGCGCAAGATCATCGAGGCCGCGCGCGCCGGCCAGACCGTGCTGGAGGTCGTCGTCTATGACGGCTCGGAGACAGGCGAAAAGATCTACAACACGCTCACGGTGATCGGGCAGCCGATCAAGCCAGGTGAAAAAGTGCCTGACGACCCGAGCGCAAAAGCCCTTGCCGGATTGACGCGCTGGCCGGTCACGATCAGCTATTTCGACAAAGAGGGCGGCGGCGACAAGAAGGGCGAACAAATGCCCGTCTATGCCGTCGGCTTCGAATTGTTCGAGAACGGAATATCGCGCGCGCTCAAGCTCGATTACACGGACTTCGCGATTTCAGGCGAGATGACGTCGCTGGAGCTCAGCGCCCCGAAGCCTTGCCCTTAAAGGTCGTCGAGCGCCAGGCCTTTCACGACGGCGTCGCGTCCAAACCGGTTTCGTAACTTGTCGACCGCGTGCTCGGCTTCAGCCGCGCGCTTGTCGAGGAGGTCGCCGGCTTCGGGTCCGGCGGTCTCGATCAGATTGCTGACGCCGATCCCGATAAGCCGGTAGTGCGTTGCTCCGATTTCCGGCGAGAGCAGATCGCGGCCGGCGGCGAAAATCCGCGCTGCGAGCTGCGTGGGCTCCGGCAAGGAGCGCGCGCGGGTGCGGATCTTGAAATCGGCGCTCTTGAGCTTGAGCGTCACGGTCGAGCCGGCCAAAGCGTATTTTTTCAGCCGTTCCGAGACGCGCTCGGTCAGATCCCAGAGATGCTGTTCAAGCGGACGGAATTCGGCGATATCGCGATCGAATGTCGTTTCGGCTGAGACCGACTTTGTCTCGCGCTCCGGATCGACAAAGCGGCTGTCGATGCCGCGGGCGAGGGCGTGCAGGCGCCGCCCTTCGACGCCATAGCGCGCGATCAGATCGCTCTCCTCCGCGCGCTGCAGATCGGCGATGGTGCGAAATCCGTCGGACGCGAGTTTCGCGGCGCTCACCGCGCCAACGCCGTAGATGAATCCGACGGGTTTGGGAGCGAGGAAAGCCGGCGCTTCGGCCGGGGAAAGCACGGCGAAGCCGCGCGGCTTATCGAGATCCGAGGCGATCTTGGCGAGAAATTTGTTGGCGGAAAGGCCGATCGACACGGTGATGCCGAGATCCTTTTCCACCTCCCGCGCAAAGCGCGCCAGCAGTTTTGCCGCGCTCAAACCGTGCAGGCGCTCTGTTCCGGTGAGATCAAGAAAGGCTTCATCGATCGAGAGCGGCTCGACCAATGGAGTGAGTTGGCGCATCTTCGCGCGTACGGCGCGGCCGACCTCGACATATTTCGCCATCTGCGGCTTGATGACGATCGCCTCAGGGCAGCGCCGCTTGGCCTCGAACATCGGCATCGCGGAACGAATGCCGAAGGTCCGCGCTATGTAACAACAGGCGGCAACCACGCCGCGCGTGCCACCGCCGACGATGACCGGCCTGTCGGCGAGCGAAGGATCGTCGCGCTTTTCGATCGTTGCATAAAAAGCGTCGCAGTCGACATGCGCGATACTCAGCGCGCCGATGTCAGGATGCCGCGCGAGGCGGGGTGAACCACAGGCCGCACACCGCATTGCCGCGCCGGCCTCCGCGAGACAATCGCGGCAGAAGCCTGGACCTGCGGCGGAAATGGCAGGTGCGCTCATGGGATTTCGCGTTCCCAATCGCCGCCGCCGAGGGCAGACCGCGCCTTGCCGATGGTTTCCGGAGGCACGCCGGCCTCCGCCGCGAAATCCCGCAGCAACTGCTCGTTGCTGGAAACATGATCCAGGACCCCCGCTAGAAAACCCGGCTCGCGCGCCGCCGCGCGGATATCGCCCGGCCCGATGCCCGTGAGCGCCAGGAATGTCCCCAGACGCTCGCCATCGGCTGCAATGAAGGTAAGCGCCTGAATTGCCAGCGCTTCTGCGGCATCTTGGGCCCCGGGAGACCTTTGTTTCATCGGTCGGATTTGCCTTTCCGTAACACATCGGCACTACGGTTCCGGCGTGAGTATGGCCGAGTCCGCGCCCGGGCGCGACGCGGCTGGGGGCCGCCATACGCGGCGTTGGGGTGATGGCCAAGACCGTCCTGATCGTGGAGGACAACGAGCTCAATATGAAGCTCTTCCACGACCTGTTGGAGGCGCACGGTTATCAGACCGTCGGCACCCGCAACGGCACCGAAGCGCTCGATCTCGCGCGCAAGCACCGGCCGGATCTGGTGCTGATGGATATTCAGTTGCCGGAAGTTTCCGGCCTCGAAGTGACGAAGTGGCTCAAGGATGACCCGGAACTCAAGGCCATCCCTGTGGTCGCCGTGACGGCCTTCGCCATGAAGGGCGATGAGGAGCGAATTCGCGAAGGCGGCTGCGAGGCCTATTTGTCGAAGCCGATTTCGGTCGGGAAGTTCATGGAGACGATCCGTCGTTTCCTCGGAAATGCTTAGGGAATGAAATGACCGCGCGCGTGCTTGTCGTCGACGACGTTCCTGCGAACGTGAAGCTGCTCGAGGCGCGGCTCTCGGCCGAATATTTCGACGTGACCACGGCGCATAACGGCCGCGACGCGCTGGCGATCTGCGAGCGCGCGGAATGCGACATCGTCCTGCTCGACGTGATGATGCCGGACATGGACGGGTTTCAAGTCTGCCGCAAGCTCAAGTCCAATCCTGCGACGCATCATATTCCGGTGGTGATGGTCACGGCTCTCGACCAGCCGGCCGACCGCGTCAAGGGATTGGAAGCAGGCGCGGACGATTTCCTCACCAAGCCGGTGACCGACGTTGCGCTAATCTCGCGGGTGCGCTCCTTAGCCCGGCTCAAGATGGTGACCGACGAGCTGCGCATGCGCGCGCTCACCTCAAAGGAAATCGGCATCCAAAGCCCGGAAAGCGAAGCCGTCGCCGATGCCGGACGCGATGCCCGCGTCCTCGTCGTCGACGACCGCGCCGTTTCTTACGAGCGGATCGTCGCGACGCTTTCCGCCGAGCATACGGTCGACGTCGAGCGCGATCCCAACGAGGCTTTATTCCACGCCGCCGAAGGCAATTACGATCTCATCCTCGTATCGCTCGAACTGGAAAATTTCGACGGCTTGCGGCTTTGCAGCCAAATACGGTCGCTGGAGCGCACGCGAAACGTGCCCATCCTCGCGGTGTCGGAGGCCGACAACAATGCGCGCCTCGTCCGCGGCCTCGAAATCGGCATCAACGATTATCTGATCCGTCCGATCGACAAGAACGAGATGCTCGCGCGAGTGCGCACCCAGGTTAAGCGCAAGCGCTAC
>JAFBAG010000138.1 GCA_019247925.1 Pseudolabrys sp. | reverse complement strand
ATTCTCTCGCTCCCTGCCGGATTTGGTAACGCGCCTCAAATAAATCGTCAACAAATCGTTGACAGATTATATGGGCGCGCTAGCCTCGGCGCGGGGAGCTGCATTATGGGCAAAGCGTCGCGAGCCTCGCACGCAAAATCGGCAGAGCGGATGACGCCGATCGTCTCGTCGGCACATCTTGCGGCCGGTGCGCTGCCCTCTCTTTCCGAGCTTGAATTCGGCCTCATCCTTCTCGGCCACGCTTTCGAGCGCTGGATGGTGCGCTGTATGGCCGCGGCTGGCGTGCCGGATCTTTCGCCGCTCGACGTTCTCGTCATTCATAGCATCGCGCATCGCGACCGGCCGAAACGGCTCGCCGATATTTGTCTAGTCCTGAGCATCGAGGACACGCACCTCGTCACCTATTCGGTGAAGAAGCTCGAAGGCCAAGGTTTGGTTTTGTCCGGCCGGTCGGGCAACGAGAAAACCGTGCACATCAGCCGCAAGGGCGAGGACGTCGTGCGCGCTTATACGAGGCTGCGCGAGCGTCTCTTGGTTGCGCCGGTCAAGGGCACCGGCAGTGACGAAGGCCGCCTGTCGGAAGTGGCGGCGCTGATGCGTGCGATGTCCGGACACTACGACCAAGCCGCGCGCGCGGCGGCAAGCGTTTAGGGAGGCAGGGCGATGCGGACATTCCTCGATCGCCTCTATCTCTTCGCTGGATTTGCCGCCGGCGCCTTCCTGGTCACAATTTTCGTGCTGATGATGCTGCTGTCGGCGGGCCGGCCCGTCGGGTTCAATATTCCGGCCGGCGACGATCTCGTGTCCTGGTGCATGGTCGCGACCTCCTTCCTTGGTCTTGCGCACACTTTCCGTCACGGCGAAATGATCCGCGTCGGCCTGCTGATCGATCGGCTCGAAGGCCGCACCCGGCACTATGTCGAGATCGTTGCGCTCGGCCTCGGCTCGTTCTTTGTCGGCTTCTTCACCTATTACGCCGTGATGCTCACCTACGACTCCTGGCGCTTCCACGACATGTCGCAGGGCGTCCTCGTCGTGCCGCTCTGGCTGCCCCAGCTCGGCTTCAGCGGGGGCTTGCTGATCCTGTTCATCGCTTTCGTCGATGAATTCATCCATGTCCTGCGCGGCAACATTCCGCGCTACGAAAAGCCAAAGCCGCAGACGGCCGAAGAGGTTGTCGAGCAGGCCATCCAGAGCGGCGTGTGACATGGTAGAACTCGTCGGCATTTCCGCGCTGCTGCTGGTCTTTCTCAGCGTATTGCTTGCCGGCGGCGTTTGGATCGCCATCGCGCTTCTCGCGACCGGCTATGTCGGAATGCAGTTCATCGGCGGCGGTATTCCGTCCGGTCCCGTGCTCGCGACCACGATCTGGGGCAACAGCAACTCATGGACCCTCGCGGCGCTGCCGCTCTTCATCTGGATGGGCGAAATTCTTTTCCGCACCAAATTGTCGGAAGAGATGTTTCGCGGCCTGGCGCCCTGGCTCAACCGCATTCCTGGCCGGCTGATGCACGTCAATGTTCTGGCCTGCGGCATCTTCGGCTCGGTGTCTGGCTCGTCCGCAGCAACTTGCGCGACGGTCGCCAAGATCGCGCTGCCGGAATTAAAGCGGCGCGGCTACGACGAAACCGTCTCGCTCGGCTCGCTCGCCGGCGCGGGGACGCTCGGCATTCTCATCCCGCCGTCGATCACGATGGTGGTCTACGCGGTCGCCGCCAACGTCTCGATCATCCAGATTTTCCTCGCCGGCTTCCTCCCGGGCCTGCTCGTGATGGTGCTCTACTCCGGCTACATCGCCGGATGGTCGCTCGCCAATCCGGCGAAGCAGCCGCCGCCCGAGCCGCAGATGACCATCCGCGAGAAGCTGGAGGAATCGCGGCAGCTGATCCCGCTCACTCTGCTGATCATCCTCGTTTTCCTGTCGCTGATGCTGGGCTGGGCGACGGCAACCGAGTGCGCGGCATGGGGCGTCCTTGGCTCGCTGGCGATCGCCTGGTGGCACAAGGCGCTGACCTGGGATTCCTTCTGGGCGAGTGTGATGGGCACGGTGCGGGTCAATTGCATGATCATGCTGATCCTCGCCGGCGCCTCGTATATGTCGACGTCGATGGCCTATACCGGCATTCCGGCCGCGCTGGCGTCTTGGGTCGACAGCTTTCAGCTCTCGCCTTACGCGCTGATCGCGGCACTCACCCTCATGTACATCGTGCTCGGCACGGCGCTCGACGGCATTTCGATGATCGTGCTGACGACGACGATTGTCATTCCGATGATCAAGCAGGCCGGTTTCGACCTCGTCTGGTTCGGCATTTTCCTCGTGCTGGTGGTGGAGATGGCGGAAGTCTCGCCGCCGGTCGGCTTCAATCTTTTCGTTCTGCAGACCATGAGCGGCAAGGATTCCAATACGGTGGCGCGCGCGGCTCTGCCCTTCTTTTTCCTGCTGGTGGCGGCTGTTGCCATCATCACCGTGTTTCCTGATATCGTTATGGTTCTCCCGCGCTGGGCGTTCCCCGGCTAAACAACAAGAGGCGCACATGTCGTTGCTTCGGACTACCGCGTTCGCCGCGCTCTGCGTGGCCGCGCTGGCGGTATCTCCCGCCGCCGCGCAGACCAAATGGAATCTCCCGGCCGCGTATCCGGCCGACAATCCGCACACCGTCAATCTTCTCGCTTTCGCCAAGGATGTGAAGGACGCGACCGGCGGCAAGCTCGATATCACCGTTCACGCCGCGGCGTCGCTGTTCAAGGCGCCGGAAATCAAGCGCGCCGTGCAGACGGGCCAGGCGCAGATCGGCGAAGTGCTGATCTCGCTCCACGAAAACGAAGACCCGCTGTTCGGGCTCGACGTGGTCCCCTTCGTCGCCAGCAGCTACCCGCAATCGCTCAAGCTCTGGCAGGCCTCAAAGCCGGCCATCGAGAAAAAGCTCGACGCGCAGGGCCTCAAGCTTCTGTTCGCGGTGCCGTGGGGCCCCCAGGGCATTTACGCCAAGAAGGACATCAACAGCGTCGAAGACATGAAGGGCCTCAAGTGGCGCGCCTATAATGTCGGCACCTCGCGCATCGCGGAGCTCGTCGGCGCGCAGCCGGTGACGATCCAGGCCGCGGAACTCCCGCAGGCTCTCGCGACCGGCGTGGTCAACGCCTTCATGACGTCGGGCTCGACCGGCTATGACAGCAAGGCTTGGGAAACGATGACCCACTTCTACGACACCCAGGCCTGGATTCCGAAGAACCTGACCTTCGTCAACAAGGCGGCCTTCGAGAGCCTCGACAAGCCGACCCAGGACGCGTTGCTCAAGGCGGCGGCGACCGCCGAGACGCGCGGCTGGAAAATGGCCGAAGAGAAGGCGGCCTGGTATCTTGACCAGCTCAAGGCCAACAAGATGAAGGTCCTGCCGCCGAGCGCTGAATTGAAAGCCGGCATGCAGAAGATCGGCGACCAGCTCACCGCGGATTGGGTGAAGCGCGCCGGCAAGGACGGCGAAGACGTGATCGCGGCTTACAAAAAGATGTGATGTAAGCATCGCCTTCGATTCAAACGGGCGCCGAAATCGCGGCGCCCGTTTTTATTTGCGCGTCACGCGCATGCGTTGGCCTATCACGACTGTCGCGACAACGGCGGCCGCAAACAGCAGCGTTTCCCAATCGAACTTCTCGCCGTTCACGGGAATGGCGATCGCCAGCACCACAAAGGGCTGCAACAACAGGAGCTGGCCGACCCGCGCCATGCCGGCCATCGCCATGCCGAAATTGCTGGCGATGAACGAAAAATATTGGCCCACGAAGGAAATCCATACGAGCGCGATCCAGCCGGTGGCGGGTACGCTGGACAAGTTGTCCGGCCACAGCAGCACCGCGCAGATTGCGGACAGCGGCAAAAAAGTCGCGAGTTGCCAGGTGATAACCTCCCACCCCGGCATGCGCGCGCTCAAGCGGCCGGACAGCGCGTAGGCGATGCCCGCCGAGGCGACGACGCCGAGCAGGAAAATATCGCCGATGCCGACGCCGAAGCCGCCGTCGCCAAGTTCGTAACTTTGGCGCAAGACGAAGGCGACCACGATCCCAGCGCCGATCAGGCTTACGACCCAGAAGCCCAGGCTCGGCCGCTCGTAGCCGAACAGTGCCGCTGCCGCCGCAACGGCGAGCGGAGAAATGCCGAGCACGACGCCACCATGCGAGGCCGGCACGAAGCGCAGCGCCAGCGCGAGGAACGCCGGATAGGAAACGAGCACGCAGAAGCCGGTGAGGGCAAACATGCCCCACAATTCGCGCGGCGGCGGCTTACGGCGCAGCACCAGCAGGATGATCACCGCCACCACGCCGGCGATCGTGGCGCGGCCGGCCGTCAGAAACAGCGGATCGAGATATTGAACGCCGACCCGCGTCACGGGAATCGTCGCCGAGAACCCGCAGGTCGCAGCGAAGCCGAGCAACAAACCAAGTTTTTCGCGAGAAGTTGTCATGAAAGGCGAGGGACGCTACCCCGGCCCGTGGATTAACGGCAAATGAACCCGTCATTGCGCCCCCGGACATCGGGCCTGCGCTATGGACGGCCGTCAGGGAACAATTGCGCCTAAATTTCCCGAAAACACGATGGACGGCTGCTTGAGCGCCGTCCGACGATGCGCGAATATTCGGCGGGGGAGCTTCATGGGCCGCTTTTCGAAATCCGGGTGCGTCTCGGCGCGTGCTTTGGCGCCTGTAGGGGCGCTTGCCACGGCGCTTTTGTTTTCAGCCAATCAGGCCATCGCGCAAAGCCACGAACAGATCATCGAGCAATGCCGCGAGAGCGTGGGCCGCCCGATCGTGCAGGCGTGCATGGCGGGCAAGCGCGGCGACAGCTCGGCGCTCGAGGCATGCCGATCGCAGGCGAGCCCGAAAGTGCGTGCCTGTGTGATCGCGACCGAGCAGAAAATCGCCGCGAAGAAAGCCGCTCCAGCCGCGCCGGTCGAGGCCGCACCGCAAGGCGACATCAGCTCCGTCCAAACCGCCTTCGTCGCGCCGCCTCGTTCAATCGCTGACATCACCGCGGTGCTAGATCAAGAAAAGCCTGACGCCGCCAAAATCGCAAAAGCGCAGGCCGATGCGGAGACGCAACCTTCGCCCGCGCTGGCTGGCGAAAGTCTTGTGCAGTTTTATTACGACCGCGCTGCGGCGCGGGCGTCACTGGCGCGTAATGCCGACGCCCTGGCCGA
>JAFBAG010000323.1 GCA_019247925.1 Pseudolabrys sp. | reverse complement strand
CGCCGGAAAAATCGGCGAGGCCGACTGGAGCGAGATTGAAGGGGGCATCGCCCGCTCATTCGGCACCTGCATGGTGATGGGCACGGCCGCGACCATGATGGCGATCGCTGAGGCGCTCGGCATGAGCCTGCCAGGAGCATCGTCGATTCCTGCCGCCGACAGTGCGCATCCGCGCATGTGCGGCAATTCCGGCCGCCGCATCGTCGACATGGTGTGGGAGGATTTGACGCCGCAAAAGCTGCTCAGCCCAGCCGCGTTCGATAATGCGATCAAGGTTCATATGGCGATGGGCGGCTCCACCAATGCCATCATTCATGTCGTTGCCATGGCGCGCCGCGCCGGTATCGCGCTCGACATGAACCGCTTCGACGAACTGTCGCGCGACGTTCCGGTGATCGCCAATGTGCGTCCGTCCGGCGACTATCTGATGGAAGATTTCTACTATGCGGGAGGATTGCGCGCGCTGATGAATCAACTGCGCAGCGTCCTCGATCTCGGCCGGCCGACCGTCACCGGCAAGACGCTTGGCGAGAACATCGCGGGCGCCGAAGTCTACAATCCGGAGGTCATCAAGTCGCTCAACGATCCTGTGTCGCGCGACGGTGCGACGGCGGTGCTCACCGGTAATCTCGCGCCGCGCGGCTGCGTCATGAAGCCGTCCGCCGCCGAAAAGCGCCTGCATAAGCATCGCGGCAAGGCGATCGCCTTTGAGGACTATAACCACATGGCGCGCGAGATCGACCGCGACGACCTGGAGGTCACTGCCGACCACATCATCGTTTTGAAAAATGCCGGCCCGCAGGGCGGCCCCGGCATGCCGGAATGGGGCATGCTGCCGATCCCGAAAAAGCTGCTGCAGCAGGGCGTTCGCGACATGCTGCGTATTTCAGACGCGCGCATGAGCGGGACGAGTTATGGCGCGTGCATCCTCCACGTGGCGCCTGAGAGCTTCGTCGGCGGCCCCTTGGCCCTGGTGAAAACCGGCGACGAGATCGAGGTCGACGTTCCCGCCCGCAAGATTCATCTGCACGTCTCGGATGCCGAGTTGCAGAAGCGCCGCGCGGCGTGGAAGGTGCCCGCGCCCCGCTATCAGCGGGGCTACGGCGCGCTGTTCTCGCAGCATATTGGACAAGCCGACGAAGGTTGCGATTTCGACTTTCTCGCGCGCTCCGGCGCGGTGCCGGAGCCGGAAATCCACTAGCGCTCATTCATGTAATAGGCCGCGGCGTTGGTCGCGCCACCACCGATCACGCAGGGCAGGCCGAGCTCGATATGTCCGGTCGCCGCGGCGGCGACGCAGCCGACGGCCAGCGCGCCCTGGCCGACCTTGGTCCAGGTCGACATTTCCTTCTTGTAATTCGGGCCCTTGGTCTTGAGCACTTCGATCGACGCCAGCGCGTTCTTGCGCAGCGTACCGGGATCGGCGGTCTCGGCGGCCTGGATGACGTCGGTGAGCTCCTTCGCGACGTCCTTCGACTGCTCCGGGGCTTGGCGCAGATGTTTGAGTTGCACCAGCAAGGCCGGGTCGCGTCCGGCGTTTATCGCGAGCGTGTATTTCGCCATGCTGCCAAGCGTCAGCTTCTCCGCATCGTCGCGATCGGATGCCCAAGGCAGGAAGGCGACGAGACGCAGCAAGGGAGCGTAGCTGCCGCTGGCGAGATAGTGCCCCCATAAAGTGTCGATCACCGTTTGGGTGGGTTCGAGCATCGGCTTTCCCGGCTTGGTCTTGCTCCAGGAGAGCGCATCGCGCATGCGTTCCATCGTGGTGGGGCTGGGCTTGACGACCAGCCGCTCCAGCGTCGGCAGCTTGCCGTGAATGTGCTGGTCGATCATCTCCTGCCAGCTCGGCATCCGCGCCGCGTACCGCCTGAGGAGAAATTTCCAGTTCGGCAAGCCTGAATAGGCAATGCCACGCACGATCGCCCATTGGTCGTCGCGGCGCATCGGCAGCATGATTTCGATCAAGGTATCGGCGTCGCCGGGATTGCTGGCCAGCAGCCCCGCGATGAAGCCGACAAAAACCCCGGCGCTTTCCGGATCCTTCAGCCCGCTGTGATAGCTGGCAGCGCGGATGGCATAGGCCCCCTTCACGGCGGCGTCGTTCTCATACCGCATCGCGCGATAGGCGTTGATCCAATCGGTGGTGGTCTGGAGGCTGGCGAATTGCGGCGGCATGGCTGCCGGCGCACGAGCGGCCTGCGCGGTCGACAGCGTCAAACCTAAGCTCAGCGCGATACCGATAAAGCGCACGAAACGCATTTGTCCCCTCCCAAAGGCGCTTGCAGGTCGCAAAATTCACCAAGCGAGCACGCCGGATTCGCGTTCAAGTCGTGGCACAAGGATGGCGCGGGCGTACCGCGGCGATACAGTTTTCGGCCGGAAATGCGTTGACGGCGGAACGAAGAGAGGCCAAACGCTGTCGCCGTGATGGCTCAAAACGATCCGCAGGACATTCCCTACGACAAGCATTTCGACCTGGTGCCGGGCGCCGTGCAGCAGGTGGCGCCGCTGGTCCGCCGGATCTTGTGCGACAATCCCGGGCCTTTCACCTTCAAGGGCACGGTCAGTTACATCGTCGGCCGCGGCAAGGTTGCGATCATCGATCCGGGTCCGGAGGATGCGCGTCATGCCGCTGCGCTCCTCGATGCGGTGAAGGGCGAGACCGTCACCCACATTTTCGTCACCCACACGCATCGCGACCATTCGCCCGGCGTGCCGGCGATCCAGCGCGCGACCGGCGCGGAGGTTTTCGCAGAAGGGCCCCACCGCGCGTCACGGCCGATCCATGCGGACGAAGCGTCCCGCATGGAGGGATCCGGCGACATGGATTTCCGACCGGATCGTGCGCTCAAGGACGGCGAGGTCGTGCAAGGCGACGGCTGGGCGCTGGAGGCAATCACCACGCCGGGCCACACGGCCAACCACATGGCCTATGCGTTACGCGACACGGAAATCCTTTTCTCCGGCGACCATGTCATGGCGTGGTCGACCCCGGTCGTCGCCCCGCCTGACGGCGCAATGGGCGACTACATGGCCTCGCTGCAAAAGCTCGCCGCGCGCCGCGAGCAAATCTATTTTCCGGGTCATGGCGGCGCGGTGCGCAGCGCGCCGCGCTTCGTCGCGGCCTATATCCTCCACCGCAAGGCGCGCGAGGCTTCGATCCTCAACAGACTGGGCGCTAGCCCCGCGACCATCCCGGATATTGTGGCATCGGTTTATTCCACGCTCGATCCGCGGCTCACGCGCGCGGCAGGCATGTCGGTGCTCGCACACCTCGAAGATTTGGCCGCACGCGGCCTGGTCGTGACCGACGGCGGTCCAAGCCTCGAAGGTCTCTATCGGCTTGCCTAGCGGCGCTGATTGACCGACTGCGGCTGTCGGCGCTGCGGTTGGCGTTTTTCCGGCTCGGCCTGTTTCTGCGCCGGTTCAGCCGTCGGCACCTGATCGTCGATCTCCTCGAGCAAGGCGCGGATACGCGCCGCATTGTCTCCGAAGTCGTGATAGCGCAGCCGCGACGCCGAGCGCACGTCGACCTGCGAGCCGCTGCCCACGGGCGTCACGCGGATCACGACGTCATCGCGAATCCCCATGATCGTTGAGCGGGCGATCGCCTCGATCGTGCCTTCGCGGCGGCCGGGCGGAGCAGGTGCGCGGGCGTCGACCACGGTCCATTTGCGCTTGGCGACGACCGCCATTGCCGTGTCGAACGCGGCTTTGGGGGATGCCATCACCTGAAGTGGGGCGATGTCCGGATAGGCTGCGCGTTGCTTCGCCGCGGCTTCGACCCCAGCATATTCGCTGGTGCCGCGCGGGCGCAGCCGGGCGGCGACCTCAAAGCGCGGCGGATTCGCCGGATTTGTCGTGACATCGAGCACCGCGGGCAAGCGGTAGGCGCGGTAGCCCAGATAGAGCGGGTAGGCGAGTAGGGCGGTGCTGACGAGGATCGCTACGATCAGCCGGCCAATTCCGCTCAGCCCCTGCCGCCAGATCACGATGGCCCCGGCAAAGGCGGTGAGGATCGCAAGTACCGCGCAGACCAATGCCCCGCCGAACGTGACCAAAGCGGGCACGACCTCCAGGAAACCGGTGCGCACGATGACGATGGACAAGATGGCGACGGCGAGCGCGAACCAGGCGAAGCGCGCCGCCCAAATGGCGAGGCGGGACTTCGGCTCCGCGAGCGTGAGACGGCGCGCCATCAGCGACCCCCGCAGATGCGGCGCATGGCGGCCCATTCCGCGGCGTCGAGGAAGGGCACAGGTGTGCCTTTGGGCGCCACTGCGTTGATCGCAGCGACGCGCGCCTTGGTTTCGGGGTGATCGAGCAGGATTTTAGCGCCAGGCTCGGTGGCCCCTCCGATGCGCTCCAGCATGGTGCCAAGGGCGCGCACCTCGCCCCCCGCTTTGTCCATCAGGCGCGCGGCGTAACGATCGGCGCCGAGCTCGACATCGCGCGAATAAGACAGCTGAAGCAGCGTGCGCGCCGCCAGCACAACCGCGCCGCCACCGACGAAATCTCCGAGCACCATGCCGAACAATAGCGACAGGCCGGCGCCCTGCAGCAGCGTCGTCGTATTGTCGCGATTCGCCACGTGGCCAAGTTCATGCGCAATCACGCCGGCGACCTCATCGGGATTTTCCGCTTTGGCAATCAGACCCTCGAACACGTAGATGCGTCCCCCCGGCAAGGCAATGGCATTGGCTTCCTCGCGCCGGATCACGCTCGGCCGCAGCGGCACGGGCAAAGCGGCGGCGCGCTCGAGCCGGCCGAACATCTTCTCGAATGCCGCTTTGCCGGGCGGTTCGCCGGGCCGCGCCCCGCATTCGAAGCCTTCGCCGAGGTTGTTCTTGTCGAGCATGCCGCGCACCTGCATGTCGACAGCCGCACCGAGGCGGCGCTCAACTTCCGGCGGCACCAAGGGCGCAAGCCGTTCGGCCAAAGCCGGCACGCCGTAATAGCCGAGCAGGACCAGGGAGACCGTGGCGGCAACCGACCAGGCAATGACGCTCGCGCGTTGGCGGCGATGGATGCTGCCGCTGCGATCGACCGCTTCGGCGCGCTCATCGATGGCGGTTGCGAGCGCCGCGTCGCGGATTTCGAGCCGCGCCAGCAGCCCGCTGTTTCTGCGCGCCAGCCGCAGCACGCCGTCGGGCGCCGCGACCTCCTCGATTTCGCCGAACGGCCATTCGGCTAGCAGCCGTCCGTCGGGGTTGGTGACATGGAGCGCCGTATCGCCGAGCGCGATCTTCGCCTCCTGCCGGGCGCTGACCGCGCCGTCGAAAAAGATCCCGTGACCCGCTGTCATATCAAAGGCCCCCGACATGCAGCGCGTCGGCGAGACCTTCGCCGATGGCGGAGGAGGGCGTTCCGGCCGCCTTGACGGTTTCGAGCTGGCTAGTGTCTGAAAGCTCAAGGGCGTTCATGCCCAACTGCCACAATGAAAAGATGACCGTCGAACGATAGATCGTCGAAAAGCCCAGGGCCGCAAAGACGTAGCCGCCGAGCAACGCCGCCGTCCCCAGCAATTCGCGCATGACCGGTGAAGCCCCGATCCTTGTGGTGATGTAGTCAACCGCGAACATGGTCGGAGCGATCAGCAATCCCAAGGCGATGCAGAACAACAGCGCCCACGCAATAAATCTCGCATAGGCTCCGTACACTTGACCGGTGCGCAATCGCGACACGACAGCGAGCGCCCCGAAACGCAGTCCGGATGACCACCAGCGCACCAGCAGCGCCTGAAACAAAGGATACAGGATCAGCCCAAACAAAAACGCGACAAGAACCATAGCCAGCGCGAAAACGACTGCGATAGCAAGTCCCGGACTGGCGGGCGCAAGGCGCGAGAGAATGTCGTCGGCATTCTCGGCCAGTGCGTCGCCGAGCACCGTAAAGTTGATGGTTGCGATCAGGCTGCCGAGAGCCAGACCGATCGGAATGATGACCGCAAGCCACAGCGGCAGGCCCCGCAGGAAAAGCCGCCATCCGGTCCCCTCGAACCTGCCGGAAAGGTCGCCGTAATGTGTGTTGCGAAGCTTGTATCGCTCCAGGCTGGCGATCTGGAAAGGATAGGCCAGGCCGAGCGTGAGGAACGTCAGCCCCCACCACGCCGTGGCACGAAAGGCGTAGCGCCAGGGCGCGCCACTCTGATGAAAGCGAATGCCGCGATAGATCGTGCGGGTCAGCCGGTAACGCCGTGCGCGAAAGACGGCGTATTGGCCGAGCCAGAACAACGAGACGAAGGCAATGAGGCCCGAGAATTGCCCGATGACGCCGAGATCAAGCGCGGCCAGAAAGAACAAGGAATAGATCGGGATCAAAATGGCGATGGCGAAGAGAAAGCCAACGAGCAGCTCGAGCGGCGTGCCGTAATATTCCAGCGTATCGCCCGCGACCTCGGTGTTCGACCACAGAAAACGGCGAATATCGGTGGCGAGCCAGAACCGGTAAATGCCAAGCGTCACTAAAAGCAGAAATGCGCCGCGCAGCTGCAGCCGCCAATAGGCGCGGCGGCTGCCGAGAAAGCGGACATGCGCCGCTGCCGCAGGCGGACTGGCACCATTCATCGGCGCATGGATAAGGCCTGGGCGTCAGACCGGCAACGTTATTCGGCTGCTTCCACGGTAGGCAGCACGTAGCTCTTGAACTTCTCGCGGAGCGCCATTTTCTGGATCTTGCCGGTCGCCGTATGTGGGATTTCGTCGACAAAGGCGACGTCGTCCGGCATCCACCATTTCGCGATCTTGCCCTGCATGAATCCGAGGATGTCTTCCTTGCTGGCTTGCTCGCCTTTTTTCAAAACGATCACGAGCAGCGGCCGCTCGTCCCATTTCGGATGCGAGACCCCGATGACCGCGGCTTCGGCGACCTTCGGGTGACCGACGGCGAGATTTTCAAGATCGATCGAGGAAATCCATTCGCCGCCGGACTTGATGACGTCTTTGGCCCGGTCGGTGACCTGCATGTAGCCGTATTCATCGATCGTCGCGACATCTCCGGTGTCGAAGAAGCCTTCGTCGTCGAGGATGTTGCCGCCGGAGCCCTTGAAATAGCTTTTCGCCACCGCGGGACCTTTTACCTTCAGACGGCCAAAGGTCTTGCCGTCCCATGGCAGTGGCTTGCCGACGTCGTCGGTGATCTTCATCTCCACGCCGAAGGGCGGATGACCCTGCTTCATCTGGACATCGAGCCTGGCCTCGCCGGTCAGCGCGGCATATTCCGGCTTCATGGTGCAGAGCGACCCGAGCGGGCTCATCTCGGTCATGCCCCAGGCGTGGATGACCTCGACACCATATTTGTCCTGGAAGGTTTGCGTCATTGCGCGGGGACAAGCGGAGCCGCCGATGACGACGCGCTTGAGATAGGGCAATTTGCCGCCGGTCTTTTCCAGATCTTGCAGCAGCATCAGCCACACCGTCGGCACCGCCGCGGTGAACGCCACTTTGTACTTGTCGAGCAGCTCATAGATGGAGGGGCCGTCCATTTTAGCGCCAGGCAGTACCAGCGCCGCGCCGACCATGGGGGACGAGAAAGCAAGCGACCATCCGTTGGCGTGAAAGAAAGGCACGACTGGCAGCACGACATCGGTCGCGTGCAGTCCTTTGGAATCCGGCAGCGCGGCCATGAAGGCGTGGATGACGTTCGAGCGGTGGGAATAGACCACGCCTTTCGGCTCGCCGGTCGTGCCCGAGGTGTAACACATGCCGGCCGCGGTATTTTCGTCGAATGACTTCCACGCGAAATCGCCGTCGACCTCGGCGAGCCATTCCTCGTAAGGGACGGCGTTCTTCAGCGTGGTCTGCGGCATATGAGCCGCATCGCACAGGATGATGTATCGCTCGATCGTCGTGAGTTTGTCGGCGATCTTTTCGAGCAGCGGCACAAAGGTGAGATCTGCGATCATCACCCGGTCTTCGGCGTGATTGATGATCCAGGTCTGCTGGTCGGCGAAAAGCCGCGGATTGACGGTGTGGTAGATCGCGCCGATGCCGAGGATGCCGTACCAGCATTCGAGGTGGCGCCAGGTGTTCCAGCACATTGTCGCCACGCGGTCGCCGAGCTTGATGCCGTCCTTTTCGAGACGCTTGGCGACGCGCAGCGCCCGCGCGCGAATCTTTGCGTAGTCCGTCGTGACGATCGGGCCTTCAACCGACCGGGTCACCACCGGCCGCGCGCCATGATAGGTCGCGGCGTGATCGATGATCCGATGGCAAAGAAGCGGCCAATCCTGCATCAAGCCGAGCATGAGCGAACCTCTCGCTGTCGTTTCTTATTAACCCTCGCATCCAAGATTAGCGGTCTGGACGCAGCCGGGCTATATCAGCGCCGCAACCGGGCCGGGGGCGGCGGGTTGGTTCTGGGGCTATTTCCGGAGTTTACGTGCGGCGCATCCTCTATTTGTTGCTTGGCATCGCACTGCCGGCCGCCGCCGCCGCGCAGGAACGCATTCCGTTGCCGAAGCCCCGCCCAAAGCTCGCCGAGTGGCAGTTGGTCAGCAAGCCGATTTTCGTTGCGGCCGACGTGATGAGCGAATTATCCGCCTGCGTGGTCCGGCTTCAGAACACGGCGCAGATCGAGCCGATCGTGCTGCTCAATGGCAGCCAGGATTGTGGCGGCGACGACATGGTGCGGCTCAAGTCGATCACCATGCCGGATAAGAGCCGCGTCGAACTTTCGAATCCGCCGCAGGTGCGCTGCCCCATGGCGGAAGAGCTGACCAAGTGGGTCCGCGAGGATTTCCCGTCGGTATTTTCGGCGTCGCCGCTCCGCACCATGATCAACTACGACACCTACGAATGCCGGCCGCGCAACCGGATCATGGGTGCGAAACTGTCGGAGCATTCCAAGGGCAACGCACTCGACATTCGCGCCTTCAAGCTGGCGGATGGTCAAGTCATCGACCCGACCGATGTAAAGGTCGAGCGCGGTCTGCGCGAGAAAATCAAGGCGCTCGCTTGCGGCCGCTTTTCGACGGTGCTTGGCCCGGGCTCGGACGGCCACCATGAGAGTCATATCCATGTCGACATTGCCGAGCGGGGCATGCGCTATGCGCTGTGCCGCTGGGTGGTGCGCGACCCGCCAAAACCGAGCAATCGCCCACACACCAAGCCTGACTATGAAGACGTTCTGGCCGCGGCGGACGTCCCCTTGCCACCGGTCCGGCCCCGCGGCGCCTCGCTTGGTAATACTAACAGCAGGCTTTAACCGGCCACTGAGCGTCACCGGCTAGGGTGGCGCGGGATCATCCATGGCACTCGCGCCCGACCAGGTTGCCGCATTTCAACACGGCTACGCCGCCCCGCAGCGGCCGTTGAGCCGGCGCAGGTTTTTGAAATCCTCGCTCGGCGTGCTGGGCGTCGCCGGCGTCGGCGCCACCGGCACGGCGGCTTACGGAGCCTACGAGGCGCGGTTCGACCTGCGCGTCACAGATTACCGCCCGGTCCCACGGCAATGGCCTGCTGGTCAAAAACTCAGCATTGCGGTCATCGCCGATCTCCATGCCGGCGGGCCCAATGCCGGCCGCGAACAAGTGCGCGAAGTCGTCGATACGGCGAATGGGCTGGGCTGTGACCTCATCGTGCTGCTCGGCGATTATTTTGCGACCCACTCCTTTGTGACCGAACGCATGGCGCATTCAGAATGGGCGTCGGAGCTCGGCCGCCTCAAGGCGCCGCTTGGCGTATTCGCCATTCTCGGCAATCACGACTGGTGGCACGACGTTTCCGGCACTCGCAAAGCGCTTGCGGACGTGCGCATTCCGCTGCTGGAAAATCACGCCGTCCTGCTCGGCCAAGGCCGGCAAAAATTCTGGCTGGCGGGGCTTGGCGACCAGATCGCCTACCGGCTCGGCCGCAACAAATTTCGCGGCGTCGACGATCTGCCCGGCACGATGGCGAAAATCCACGGCAACGAACCGGTCATTATGCTGGCGCACGAACCCGATATTTTCCCGGAAATGCCAGACCGCGTGGCATTGACGCTCGCCGGCCACACCCATGGCGGGCAGGTGCGCGTACCGTTCCTCTGGCAGCGCTGGACGCCGTCGCGCTACGGCGATCGCTTTGCCTATGGCCATGTCGTGGAGCGCGACCGGCACATGATCGTCTCGGGCGGCATTGGCACCAGTATCGTGCCGCTACGCATCGGGGTGCCGCCGGAAATCCTGCGCGTCGTCCTCGGCGCCTGAGCAACAGAAACGGCGCCGGAATTCTCCGGCGCCGCGCCCTCAACAGCCCTCTTGATTTCTAGTTGTTGACCCGCGCCAGCTTGCGCTGCGGATTCCACGGGGAGTCGCCCTGGCTCGGCGCCAGAACGACGACAACGGAATTCGGCTTGGCCCGGTTATAGAGGTCGATGACATCCTCGTTGGTCATGCGGATGCAGCCCGAGGAAATCGCCTGACCGATATATTCCGGCTGGTTGGTGCCGTGAATGCGATAGAGCGTGTCTTTGTTGTTTGCGAACAGATAGAGCGCGCGGGCGCCGAGCGGGTTGTGCGGTCCGGGACCGACATGATCCGGCACGTCCATGCGCTTCTTGATGTCAGCGGTCGGCGTCCAGGCCGGCCATTCTTCCTTGCGCCCGATCTTGGCGACGCCGGAGAAGGCAAGAGCCTCCTCGCCGACGGTGACGCCATAGCGAATCGCCTTGCCGCCATCGAGCACGTAATAGAGATACCGCGCGTCGGTATCGATCACGATCGAGCCGGGCATCTCCTTGCGGTGCCAGCCGACGATGTGACGCTGATACGCTTCCGGGATGGTCACGTCCGCATAAGGCGCGCGCGCCAGGAGCTGCTTGTCACGAGGCTTGAGATTGGCCTCCGGTGAAGGCTCCAAGGTGGCTTGCATGCAGCCGCCGAGCATCAAGGCAACCAGGACAAATCCGAGCTTCCGAACCACGTTTCTTCCCCCTTTTTGCCCCGCTTGCGTCCAAGCCTCAGCGCGCAGGCAATTAACCGAAAGAGCCCGCGCAATGCCACGGTTTAGAAGGGAGTTCACACCCGCTTCCTAGGAACTGTGGCAGGAATGCCGCAGTGCGCTGGGCCTCGAATCGACTGTGCCGTCAACTCGTTAAGCGATGGTTTACCATACGGGCGTAACACGCCGGGCTCCGTGGACGGTTAGCCAAATGCCACGATAGCACACCAAAACCCGCCCATTTCCGCCTAACTCCCTGAGTAAACAAAATCAAACGAGGACGGACCCGTGACTACGACGAACCACATCAAGTCGGCGCAGACCGACCAGAGCTTCCAGCGCCAAGAGCCGGAGATTGATCGGCGCTACGGCAAGATCGGTATCTCCGCGGTCGCCGCCGCCATGCGCTACCAAGGCGAGACGCGCAACACGGACAGCTACCGCTTCGACAGCTACGAGCGCGGCTAAGCAGCGACAGCGTCGCGAGCGTGAGTCGCCGCCGCTCGCGTCCATATAAATCCTTGCACAATCCGTTGTGATCGGGCCATGACTTAAGCCGGTCATGGCTTGGCGCGTATCGTTCGCGCAAAGGTGCCGGATGCTGTCGGTCTATACCCATAACGGATCTGCTTTGGAGCGGCGCCCGATCGAGTCCGGGGGCGAGCCGCCAGACGATGCAATCTGGGTCGACCTCGTCAGTCCCTCGGTCAAGGAAGACAAAGCGGTCGAGAACCTGCTTGGCGTCGCTGTTCCGACCCGCGAGGAAATGCAGGAAATCGAGGTGTCGAGCCGGCTCTATGTCGAGAACGGCGCGCGGTACATGACCGCGACCATGATGTGCAATTCGGACACATCAACGCCGAAGACGACGCCCGTCACCTTCATCCTCGCCAAAGGCCGGCTGGTCACGGTGCGCTACGACGACCCGAAGCCTTTCGCCATCGTCGAGCACCGGCTCGGCCGCTATTGCGATCCGGAAAAAACCAGCGGCGAGACCGTGCTGATCGACTTGCTCGACGCGGTGATCGACCGTTGCGCCGATCTGCTCGAGCGCACCGGCGCTGAAGTCGATACGATTTCGCACGATATTTTCGAGCCCGAAACGCCGACCTCGCAGTACGAATACAAAGAAGTGCTCAAGTCGCTCGGCCGCAGCGGCGACCTTGCGTCAAAAATCCGCGAGAGCCTCGTTTCGATGAATCGGCTCTTGCTCTTTCTCTCCACCGAAGCCGAGACGATGCGATGGCGAAAAGACCGCCGCGCCCATCTGCAATCGATGCGCCGCGATGCGGCCTCGCTGTCCGACCACGCCACTTATTTGTCGAACAAGATCACCTTCCTGCTCGACGCCATGCTCGGCGTCGTCAACATCGACCAGAACGCGATCATCAAGATCTTCTCGATCGCCGCGGTCGTATTCATGCCGCCCACTTTGGTGGCGTCGATCTACGGAATGAACTTCAAGACCGGCATGATCGAGCTTGAGTGGGAGTACGGTTATATCTGGGCACTCGCGCTGATCGTGCTCGCCGCGATCATTCCGCTCGCGCTGTTCAAATGGAAGAAGTGGCTATAGCCGCAACCCAATTTGCGGCTTAAACGTGCTGTCCACCGTCGATCGCGATTTCCGCGCCGTTCACATAGGACGACGTTTCCGTGCAGAGCACGTAGATGATGTTCGCGACTTCATCGGTCGTGCCAAGCCGATGCATTGGAATCTGCTGGTCGACGATCTTTTCGGTGCCCGGCGACAGGATTGACGTATTGATCTCGCCCGGCGCGATGGCATTGACGCGAATGCCGAGCCGGCCGAAGTCGGCTGCCATTTCGCGGGTCAGGGAGGCGAGCGCCGCTTTCGACGTCGCATAGGCCGAACCGGCGAACGGGTGGACGCGCGAACCCGCGATCGACGTCACGTTGACGACCGAGCCTTTGGCTTTCTTGAGCTCCTCGATTAGGCCGCGCGCCAGCATGATCGGCGCGAAGAAATTGACCTGGAAGACGTGCTGCCAAGTGTCACGACTTGTATCGAGCGAGCCGAGCCGCGCGCCCTTATCGGTCTTGGGCGACACCGCCGCATTGTTGACGAGCGCATCGAGCGATTTGTCGGACAGCCGGCTTTTGATTTCGGCGATCGCGGCGTCGGTGCTCGCAGGGTCGCTGAGATCGACCTGGATGTGGTCTTCGGGCCCTGCCGGCCATGGACAATTTTCCGGAAACGGATGACGCGAGCAGGTAATGACGCGCCAGCCTTCCGACGAGAAGCGCTTCACCGTCGCATGGCCGATGCCGCGGCTCGCTCCAGTCAACAGCAAGGTGCGGCGGCCGCGATTAGGCATCACGGATACATCCGGGTTTTGAGCCACGGCGCGCCGGTGTCCTTGCGCACGAACTCGATCCGATCGTGCAGGCGAAATGGCCGGTCCTGCCAGAACTCTATTTTCATCGGCACGACGCGGTAGCCGATCCAGTAGGCCGGACGCGGAACGGGACCGGTGCCGTATTTTGCCGTCGTATCCGCGACGGCCTTCTCGAACACGGCGCGGCTTTCCAGCGGGCGCGATTGCTGACTGGCCCATGCGCCGATCTGGGCGCCCTTCGGCCGGGTCGCGAAATACGTGTCAGCCTCCGCCGGCGTGACGCGCTCGACGGGACCACGAATGCGGATCTGCCGGTTGAGCGACTTCCAATAGAAAACCAGCGCTGCTGCCTTGGCGCCGTCCAATTCCCGCCCTTTTTGGCTCTCCATGTTTGTGTAGAAAACGAAACCGCGGTCGTCGCGGCCCTTGAGCAGCACGATACGCGCATTCGGCTCGCCGCCGGCATCGACAGTGGCAAGGGTCATCGCCGTCGGATCGCGCGGTTCCGCGGCTACGGCTTCGTGGAACCAGTGCTCGAAAAGCCCAAAAGGCTCGTCGGCTTGGGTGAAGTCACCATTCGTTAACCAGCTTGGATGTTGAATCTGCTTCGTATCGGACATTTTCGGGATGCTAGCGTGAACGGTGCCTGCAACGGCCACTCACTTCCGCCTCCTTATAAAGGAAGTGCTCTCGCGCGCCTATGCCGTGGTACGGCGCTTGCGGCGCTGCTCGGCCTGACCGCAGGCGGCTGCAGCATGTCCTATCAGCTCGATTCTTTTTTCGGAAAATCGGACCACGCCGAAACGACCGGCTCGATCCTGCAGGCCAATGCCAAGGCCGCCGATCTGCCGCCCGAGCAGGATCTCAATTTCGCACGCACGGCCGTCAGCGACGCCTTCATGCGGGGCAACAAAGACGCCAGCGTGCCGTGGGAAAATCCGCAGACCGGCGCGCGTGGCACGGTCACGCCGCTCGCCGCCGCCTATACGGAGAACGGCAAGACCTGCCGCGATTTTCTGGCGAGCTATGTGAAAGACCGTGCCGAATCGTGGCTGCGCGGCGAAGCCTGCGAGGAGCAGAAGGGCAAGTGGGCGGTGCGCTCGCTTAAGCCCTGGACCCGCAGTTAACGCGGGTATTTCGAACCGCGTTGCATCCGCTTTAGCCTATCCCCACATTGAGCCCGACGCCGCATCAGGCGGCTGGGGATCGACTGGAGACAAGGCATGCGCGACCCCTATGAAGTTTTGGGGGTGTCGAAGAACGCGGCGGAGGGCGAGATCAAGAGCGCCTTTCGCAAGCTCGCCAAGAAGCATCATCCCGACGCCAACAAGAACGATTCGAAGGCGGCCTCGCGCTTCGCCGAGATCAACGCTGCCTACGAGATCGTTGGCGACGACAAGAAACGCAAAGCGTATGACCGCGGCGAGATCGACGCCGAGGGCAAGCCGCGCTTCCAGGGTTTTGCCGGCGGTGGCGGCGGGCCTTGGGGACAGGCTTACGGCAACGACGCCAACTTCGAGTCATTCAGTTTCGGTCCGGAGGGAGTGCGGCGTGCGGGTGGCCGCGCCGGCGGCGGCGGTGGGTTTGAAGATATTCTGCGCGGCATGTTCGGCGACATGGGCGGCGCGGCGCGCGGACGTGCCGGCGGGTTCGGCTCGCAGTTCGAGGATTTCGGTGCGCCCGCCAGCGGCCGCGATCTTCATGCCACGCTGACGATCAACCTCGAGGATGCCGCCAAAGGGGTGAAGACCCGCGTCCACTTGCCGACCGGCAAGGATGTGGAAGTGAAA
Source organism: Pseudolabrys sp. (assembly GCA_019247925.1). GTDB lineage: Bacteria > Pseudomonadota > Alphaproteobacteria > Rhizobiales > Xanthobacteraceae > Pseudolabrys. The sequence goes on along the minus strand of JAFBAG010000323.1, from coordinate 2,844 downwards.
ATTCCCGCGGGTCTCACCGACGGTCAGCAGATCCGCCTCAAAGGCCAGGGCTGGCCCGCTGCGGGTGGATCGGGTGACGCGCTCATCACCGTCAATATCGCGCCGCATCCCCTGTTCGAGGTGCACGGCAGCGACCTGCGGCTCGATCTCGCGGTCGCGCTTTACGAAGCGGTGCTCGGCGCCAAGGTGCGGGTGCCGACGCTCGAAGGCGCGGTCGAGCTCGCGATTCCGCCCAACACGAGCTCGGGAAGAACTTTTCGGCTCAAGGGCAAGGGCCTCAAGGGCAAGGGCACGACCGGCGACCTGCTCGTGACCATGCGGATCGCCTTGCCGGAGACGGCCGACGACGAGCTCAAGGCCTTGATGCGCAAGTGGCGCGACGAGAAGCCTTACGACCCGCGCAAGAAATAAAGCCAGGCCGGCAGCGACGTCTGCTTGTTGGCCTCGGCCTTTTCCATCTGCTCATAGGCGCTCTTCGCGATTTCCTTGAGCTTGGCCTGATTTGCCGGTCCGCTGACGACATAGCCATACGCTTTTTCGATCCAGTACACGCTGGCGACCGGGGAAACCTCGCTATAGCGCAGCGCCGTGTCCGGTGCGTCGAGCTTCGAGCAGTAGACCGTGTAGCGCTCGCCATTCGCGCTTTCGTACATGAAAAGCGCCGCCGGCCCGGCAATGCCGGGGAGCAACCGTCCGCCGAGCAGCTTGAGACCGAACTCATCGAGCTGTGGCGTGCGCAAGGCCGTGCCGACCCGGCGCGACAGCCAGGGCAGGAGATGGGCTTCGGTAGCGCCGACTTCGATCGGGTGGCGCACTTCGCCGATATAGAGCCGGTGCGCGCCGATCGCTTCGCTGGTCAGGGCGTCCGCCTGGCTCGTCGCGGTGGCGGAGGCGCCGCGCGCCATCCAGCCGGTGGCGCCGCCGATCAAGAACGCGGCCAGCGACGCTGCGACCGCGAGCGCGGCCCACGAACGGCCGCGCTGGCTCAGCCGCGCCAGCTTCAGCCGCTCCGGAACGGATTCGTTTGCCACCGCGCCATAGCGCGCGCGAATCGATTCAGCCTGCGATCGCCAGCTCGCAACGAGATTTGCCGCCTCCGGATGCGATGCCAGCCAATCTTTGACCGCGTCTTGCCGCTCGGCCGGCAATTCGCCGTCGACATAGGCGTGGAGTTCGTCTTCCGTCACGGGGGAATTATCTTTGGTCATGATCCACCTTCAAATTATTTGACGCGGCGCAAAGCCGGGCGCTCGCCGTCGAGAAAAGATTTAATTTGCACGCGCGCACGCGCGAGACGCGACATCACGGTACCGATCGGGACGCCCTGCACATCGGCCACTTCCCGATAAGAAAGTCCTTCGAGCACGACGAGCAGCAGCGCCGCGCGTTGCTCATCGACAAGTGTGGCAAGCGCCCGTTCGATATCCCGCCCGCCACTTTCCGGCCCCGCCATATCGGGCGCATCATTGTCGTCGATCGGCGCAATCGAAGGACGCCGCGCCAGCGAACGCAGTCGGTTCCTGTTGAGATTGGTCAGGATCGTGTAAAGCCAGCTGCGAATATCGCCGCCGTGAAACAGGTGCTCGGCGCGCAAGGCGCGGACCAGAGTGTCCTGCACCAGGTCGTCCGCGGTGTCGCGGTCGCGAGTCAACGCGCGCGCATAGCGGCGCAACGCTGGGATCGTCGCTTCGACACTCTGCCGAAAACCGGCCACGCCAGTATTCTCCTTCATGAGCCGCGCTTGCCGTTGTTCCCAGACCAACAAATCGTGCAGCGGTTTATTCCGAAAATAGGCGCAACATCAACGAAATCCGCCCCTGTTTGCTTGCTGGCGAACGGCCCCCCGTGCGATAGGGAGGCACCGCTTAAGTCGAGGAGGCGACGTGAATGCCGGAAATCGCCGGGATAATGCGCGGCAAGCGTGGCCTCATCATGGGCGTCGCCAATAACCGCTCGATCGGATGGGGCATCGCCAAAGCCTGCCGAGAGCATGGCGCCGAGCTCGCCTTTTCCTATCAGGGCGATGCGCTGCGGCGGCGGGTCGAGCCGTTGGCGGCGGAAGTTGGCGGCATCGTTGTGGGTCATTGCGACGTCAGCGAGCCGGCGACGATCGACGCCGTCTTCGATGCCGTAAAATCCGCATGGGGCGCGCTCGATTTCGTCGTGCACGCCATCGCGTTCTCCGACCGCGAACAATTGACCGGTCGTTACGTCGATACGACGGAGGATAACTTCACCAGGACGCTCGCGATCAGCTGCTATTCGTTCACCGCCGTGGCGCAACGCGCCGAGAAGCTGATGACGAATGGCGGGTCCTTATTGACGCTGACCTATTACGGCAGCGAAAAATGGATGCCGCATTACAACGTGATGGGCGTCGCCAAGGCCGCGCTCGAAGCTTCGGTGCGCTATCTCGCTGCGGATCTCGGCCCCAAGAATATCCGCGTGAATGCGCTCTCGTCCGGGCCGATCAAGACGCTCGCCGCGGCCGGCATCGGCGACTTCCGCTATATCCTGAAATGGAACGAACACAACGCGCCGCTGCGCCGCGGCGTCACGCTCGAAGAGGCGGGCAATTCCGCCGTTTATTTGCTGTCAGATCTCTCCAAGGGAGTGACCGGCGAAGTGCACTATGTCGATGCCGGTTACCACATTGTCGGCATGAAGCATCCTGAGGCGCCTGATATCGCCAAGGATTAGGTGCGCGCAATGGCGCGGCCGTCCGTCTATTTCATTCGCCACGGCGAGACCGACTGGAATGTCGAGGGCCGTCTGCAAGGACGCCGCGATATTGCGATGAATGCGCGCGGCCGGCAGCAGGCTACTCAAGCCGGCCTCATCCTG
>JAFBAG010000096.1 GCA_019247925.1 Pseudolabrys sp. | reverse complement strand
GATCGCGCCGATTCGTCCGTCCTCAGCCACGCCGAGGATACGCTGCAGCGTCTTTGCCGCCCGTGCGACGCCTGAATTCACGCCGAAATCGAACACCGCGTAATCGAGACCCGCGGGCAGTTCGTCGCAGCGCAGCGCTTCCCAATACTTCGTGCGATAGATCGCCCGCGCTTCCGCGACCGTCGTCGCCTTCACGTCTGCCGCGGTCGCGCCGGCTTTGACATATTTTCGATAGTCGAAAATCGTGACACCGAACTTCGTCGGCCCGCCCGGGTCGGCGGGATGATTCGAATAACCGCCTTCATGCACGAGCAACCGCGCGAGCGCCGGTTCAAAATTTTGCTGCATGAAAAAAGGAGCGGGAACCAAGGCATTGCCCCTCCCGTTCTCCAGAAGGACTTGGGAAGGCGATGCGATTATTGTGGGCTGGGTTGATATTGCTGGCAGCTTCGGCCGCGCTGCCGGTGCTGCGGCCGATCTATTTCGCGGACCATTTCGAGCTGTATGCGTTCCTGCGCGTCGCGCTGCTCGTTGCTTTTGGATTGCTCATCTATTGGGGGGGCGTCCCCGCCGTCCGCGTTAAAAGGCAGCCCGTCCAGCGTCTCAATATTTATGACCCTTTGCTGAGCCTGCGCGCATTCGCTTGCTGGCTCGTTGTTGCCGGGCATGGCCTTGTCGTCGTCGTGCCGGAGCAAGCACGAATGGCCTTGCTCTCTGAGAACCCACTCTACCGCTGGCTCATTCCCGAGCCGTGGTTCGGTGTTTGGGTGTTTTTCGTCCTGTCGGGTTATCTGATGGGCAAAGCCTTTTACAGCGGGCGCTATCGCTTCGACCGCGAAGGCGCCGTGGGCTTTTACCAAAACCGCTTTCTGCGGATCGCTCCGCTCTACCTCATCAGCACATTCGCGATCGGATATTTGCTTTCGAATCTTTCGATCCCGAACGCGACGCACTGGTTGCTCTTGGCGATCTTCGACACGGATGGCGTCGCGGTCCCCACACCCAACACGGTCCTATGGAGCGTCGCCACGGAGATGCAGTTCTATCTTGCAGTGCCGTTTCTGGCACCGGCACTTGCTCGCGCCGCTGGCCGGCATCTTGAGCGTGCGCTGGCTTTGATGCTCGCGATTTTGGTCGCGGCCTTCATTTACCGCTATCTGTGGAAGATATACGGGACGGACTATTGGGGCGCCGCGGTCTATGCACCGCTGATCGGCAATATTGACCTGTTTTTATCGGGAATGATCTTGGCCTACGTCATCCAAGTGCACCGGCCACCCGCTCCACCGCTCTGGGCTGGCTTCGTTCTCATGGCGGCCCTCTATGTGGTGGCAACGCTCGCTTTCGTTGTAGTCCTTAGCGGCCATGAGAAATCGGTATTGCTGGTGAGGTTCTTGTCCCAAACGCCGACCGCGATTGGCACGCTTGCAATCGTTTGGTGCTTCGAGAGCCGGAAAGAAGCCCTCTCAGGCGTGTGGCGCGCCATTGTCGGCTGGACCGCGCCCTTGGGCATCCTGACCTATGGCATCTATGCTTGGCACGCCGGCATCATGATGTTCCTGTCGCAATGGCTGACAAGTTCCAGCCGCTTGCCTGAAATTATGTTGTTTTTCGCCGTCGAGATCGCGCTAGCGATCTTTTTGGCCTGGCTGAGCTGGCGCCTGATTGAAAAAAATTCCCATCGTTTCAAGTCGCGCACCGCGCATGCGCGCGCGCTGACCCCGCCCGCTCCGTAACGTTCAACGCGGCATTATCTCACAGCCGCGCATCCGCGACGTATTGGAAAAATAATTCAGTCGCCGCGGTCGTGTCGTCGGTGCCGGCTGCAAATCGCGATCCACTCACGTTCGAGCCGATGGACGCCGTCTTGCCAGTGCCGCCTTTATAGACTTTCCCGCCGGCGCCAAGATTGTCGTAAAGCGTCACGGTTGGCGCCGCCCGCATAGGCGGGTTCAACTCGACATTGACGATCCACGAACCGGCGTTGGATGGTCCCTTGACGTTCATGCCGCCGAGGACCGTTGCGCTTCCGGGCGTCTTGCCGAGTTCATAACTCTTGCGGTAATAGCGGCTGCACAGCGCAAGCTCCCGTTCTTCCGGCCGCATCATCAGTGGCACACTGCCCGCTACCGGCAATTCGGTCCCGGCGAAAACGCACAACGCGGTGACATCGAAGGTCGCGCTGGCCGTCGCCGCGAGGTTCGTCTGTGCTGAGGAACTCATCACGTCGGCGGCCGACCACGCATCGGCGCTGCCGACCATCGCCGTCCCGGCGGCAAGCGTGACCGCGACGCGCAGCCCCACCCCGGTGTCGGTCAGCCATGACCCCGACGTGTCGCCGGGAAAGGCCGTTGCGCCGGAGCCTGGGCTTCCTGCGAGCGCCACCCAGGTCCAGCTGTTCGCCGTCCCTATCGTCACCAGCTTGCAAATCGAGCGATTGCGCGCGGAGTTGCTCAGTTGCACGGCGAACGTGCCCGGCACGCTGGAGCGCACGTAAACGCCCACGGCAACCGGGGCGGCGCTTGCCGCCCCGAGCGCAAGCTTCAGCGCGCGCAAACCCTCGATCGGCTGCGACACTTGCAGATAGTCGCCGCTGCCGAGCGAAGATTGCATCGTCGTAATCGTCGCGCGCAGCGCGTATTTGATGCCGGGCAGCGACAGCGAAGTGATGCGCTGGCCGGAAACGCGCAACGAGCCCTTGGCGCGGATCTTCCATTGGTCGGTGCCGTATGCCTCCGCGCCGCCGGCCGCGCCAATACCGGTCACGGCAGTGTCGACGCTTTCCTGGCTCACGATATGGTCGGCATTGAGCGCAAGATTGGCCGCAGCCATCGCTTCGAATGGTGCGGCCGGCGTCGCGAGACCCTGATTGAAGGTGAGCTTGCCGGACGTGCGGTCGATCGTGAGGGCGTCATGCCAACTCGATCCGTCGGCCGATACCTTGAAATGAAAGTCATCATCGCCAGTCAGGCCGATTTCGGCGCGGCCGGAATAATTGTCCTGGAAAAGCAACGACAAGGTTTTCGCCGCGCTTTCCTTGCTCAACTTGTAGCGCAAGTGCCCGTCGCCACCTTCCGCCACGGCCTTGGCGGTCCAAAGCGCATTGTTGAGCTTGGCGCTGAAGGGATTTGACGTGTCGGCAGTCGTGCCGAGGCCAAGCAGCGCCATGTTTTGCGCGGCACTTCCCAGGATATCGAGCGCGGGCTGCCAGGCGCTTCCGTCCCAGGCGAGCAGCAGGTTTTCGTCGATCACATAGGCAAGCCAACCCGTTTGAGGCGGGTAGAAATCCCAGCCGCCGTCGAGCCAGACCGCGATCTCCCATAGGAGAGCCGCCAGCTTTGCGTGATCAGCGCGCGCCGCGTCGCACCTTCAATATGGATGCGGGACCCGGCAATTAGCGCCGCGATCACGTCGTTTTCGTCGTCGTGCTCGATACGCAGCCAGGCTTTGGCTTCGGCAAGCGAGAGCGGTTCGGTCGCCGGCGGCGACAGAAGAATGGCGGACATGTTTTTTCCTTTGACAGGATCATTCAGGCAGGGCTGATCGGCGCGATGCGCGTCGTCATCGCCCTCGCCTGCCTATTCTTGTGCGCCGAAGCTTCGGCTTTGACCGGCAAGGCGCCGCCCGCCTCCGGCGTGGCCGGGCGAGCGATCGTCATGCTGGTCGACCGCCGCGAAAATCTGTGCACCGCGACCGCGATCGCGCCGGATCTGGTTCTCACCGCCGCGCATTGCGTGATGCGAAAGGACGACTATCAGGTTCAGGTCTCGCGCGGCGGCGCGGCCGTCGCGGCGAAATTCATCGCCACCCATCCCGGCTTCGACGCTCGCGCCTATCTGGCGAGCCGCGCCACGGCCGATGTTGCGCTCGTCAAACTCGAAGCGCCGTTGCCGGCGATGATCGTCCCGGCGGCGCTCGCGGCGCCGCGCAGCGTCAATGTCGGCGACCGGCTCATCATCGCCGGCTTCGGCGTCACCGCCGCGCGCAGCAATAGCGGTCTTGGCACGCCCCGCATGGCCGCCCTGGCCGTGACCGGGCGGCCCGGCAATCTTCAGATCCGGCTTATCGACCCAGCGACCGCAGGGAGCCGCCCAGGTCAATTTCAAATAGGTCTTGGCGCCTGCACCGGGGATTCCGGCGGCCCTGCTTTCGACGGCGACGCCGTGATCGGCGTCGTGAGCTGGTCGACTGCGCCGCAACTCGAAGAAGGTTGCGGCGGCATGACCGGTGTTACGCCGCTCGGCCTCTATCGGCCTTGGATCATCGACCAGGCCCGCAAATTCGGCAGTCCGATCGGGCCCTGACCGCAAGCGGTAATGGCGGATGGAACTTTTCCCGCCCTTGCGCATTGCCTGTGCACTTCAACCCTTACCAGGAGAGGCACATGCTGAAACTTACTGCTCTTGCCGGCGCGGCCGCGGTGGCTCTCGCCTTGGCGCTTCCGCAACCGGCTCAAGCGCGCGACGGCGGCGCGGTAGCCGCAGGCGTCGTTGGTGGGCTTG
>JAFBAG010000067.1 GCA_019247925.1 Pseudolabrys sp. | reverse complement strand
GATGCATGGCGCGGAACGTCGCGGGATGCTCGGCGCGCAAGCCGGCGAGATCGTTGATGTCGAAGAAGCGGCGGTAGTTGATCGCCGAAAATGCCACCCGCCAAAAGGCAAGGTGGTAGGCCTGACGCTCGAGCAGGCGATGCAGAGCAGGAATTCCGGCTTCCTCCCGATAGACCTCGAGCCCGCGCTCGATCAGTGCGGCCGCCCCGTCGATCGTCGCGAGGGCGCGCTTGAAGTCGGGCGCCTGCGTGTAAGACGGGTCCGACGGCAGATGATAGTGGTCGGCGAGCGCGAGCAATTCCTTGCCGGGGGTGGTCGTTTCCGCGCCGGCGCGCGCGACCACCGCGCGCAAGATTTCCGCGTAACGTTGCGGATTGATCGGTAGCTTGTGGTCGAAATACCAGGCCGCGAAGGTCCCGCTGGCAGCGTCATATTTGAGCGTGATTTCGCCGCTCGACAGCGCGTCGCCATAGGCTTTGCCGAGGATCGGCAGCAGCACGCCGGGCTGATGGCGATAGGGCAGGCCCTGCCAATCGATATCGAACGACGCCGCATGCGGCGACTTCTGGCCCCATTCGAGCACGTCGAGCCACCACGCATTGTCGGCGCGCCCGATCCCCATGTGATTGGGCACGAAATCAAGAACGAGACCCATGCCGGCCTCGCGCAGCGCGTCGGACAACACCAGAAATTGCGCCTCGCCGCCGAGCTCGTCATTGAAACGGTTGTGGTCGACGATGTCATAGCCGTGCGTCGAGCCCTGCCGCGCCGCGAGAAATGGTGACGCGTACAGATGCGAAATGCCGAGAGCCTTGAGATATGGGACTAGCGCCGCCGCCTGGCGGAAGCCGAAGTCCTTGGTCAACTGCACGCGATAGGTTGCAAGCGGGATATGCGTCACAGTGGACCGATCCCCGCGCAAATCGACCACGCCGGCAAGTCTTTCTCCGGCGTGCCCCACACGCGGGTTTCCCAGCGCGGCCATTTGGACTGCAACGGTTGATCGGAGAAATTGGCGATGAGGGTGTAGGCCTGTGTGTCGCTTTCCCACCGGGCGTTGAGCAGACCGCCGGTGAAGCTTGCGTTGGCGCGAGCGCCGATCAGCGAGGCTAGTATGGGCACGACGTGGTCGCGCCGGGCGGCAAGCAGCCGCGACACGAAAGTGAGGCGCGGCGCGCCGGCATTTGACGTTTCGTCCCAATCGAGTTTGGCATGCCGGAATGTGTCCTCCGCCAACGGATCCGGAATCCGGTCACCAGAAGCGGCGTAGATTTCGGCGAATTCCTTCTTGCGGCCGTTGCGCACCGCGTCCGCGAGTTCGCCTTGGAAATCGCAGAAAAACGCGAATGGCGCGCGGGAGCCCCATTCTTCGCCCATGAACAAGAGGGGCGGCGAAGGGCTCAGCAGCAGCACGCCGAGCGCGGTTTCGAGCGCCCTGCGCGGTGCGAGTTCGGACAATCTTTCGCCGAACGGGCGATTGCCGATCTGGTCATGGTTCTGGAGAAAATTGACGAAAGCGAGCGGCGGAAGCTGCCGGCTCGGCTCGCCGCGCGGTTTGCCCTCCCGGTTCGGAGAGGGTTCACCTTGATAGGCGAAGCCTTCCGCGAGTGTGCGGGCCGCATGGCGGGGGCTCTCGCGGTAGTCCTTGTAATAGCCGTGCTTTTCGCCGGTGAGCTGCACGTGAAAGGCATGGTGGAAATCGTCATTCCATTGCGCGCGGTAATGGCCGTTCGGCGGGTCTTCGCCGGGGGCAAGCCAGCGGGCGCAGTTATCGTCGTTTTCCAGCACCAGATGGATATGGCGGCCCGTCTCGCGCGCGAGTTGGCCCACGCCGCTGCTGATCTCTTCCAGGATATGCGGGTTGCCCGGCTCGACAATGGCGTGGACGGCGTCGAGACGCAGTCCGTCGAAACGGTAGTCGCGCAGCCAGGCGACCGCGTTTTCGACGGCGAAGCGGCGGACTTCGGGGACGCGATAATCAATAGCGCCGCCCCAGGGCGTGTGCTTGTCGCAGAAAAATTGCGG
>JAFBAG010000092.1 GCA_019247925.1 Pseudolabrys sp. | reverse complement strand
TAATTACAATGTGAGCGTATCGCGACCGCGATGTGGGTCAATAGCGTAGGGCTATAAGCCCCATCACGATTTCCGATTGACCTGCGGCAGAGCGCCGCCATGGCGGCGAGCGTCGGCAGCGTCGTGTTGCACCGCAACAGTGGGCTCGTTCGAGGTCGCTGACTTCGTCTCGTGCTCGACAGTCGCGTCAGGCGCGGCAGCAACCGCCTCAGAAGTCTCCGTTGACGTGGTGGAAACGGCCGAAGATGGCGGGGTTTGCATGTCGTCGGCCAGGTCCGGGTCGGCTTCCGGCTTTGCGACCTCGCCGAACAAGCGCGCCACCATCTCACCGACTTTATGTTCTGGCAGGATCGGCCCGAAGCCGGCGATGGCGCCCGGCTTATTGAAATCCCAATCGTTCTCCTGAAGCCCGACAAAGTCCCGGATGGTGGGATCGGTGACCCAGGCGCGGCGCAACGCCGCATGACGAAGCTCCGCGGGCACACCCGGCTGCATGAAGGCCTTCATATCGGTTTCGGCCGTGATCGAATCGAGCGACGGCAGCTTGCTCAGATCGAAGGGTTCGGCTGCGGCCGGCTTTTCCTTTTCCTCAGCGGGCGGAGCGGCCTCACCTTCAGCGGGAGCAGGCGCGACAGCCGCCGCCTCCTGCTTGCGGCGCGACCACCGCGATAAAAAATTTTCTTCGTCGCTCATTTGCGATTTTCCGGCGGCCGCCGCCCCAGCGCCTCGGGATTGCCGCGCTCGCGCTTGCGTTTGTAGACGGTGCGCTCGACATGGTGCTCGGCGATGAAACCCGTCAGCGCCGCTTCGACGACTTCCGGCATCGCGACAGGCTCGACGATATTGTTGCCGGATTCGGTCAACGCCTCGCCTTCCGCCGGATCGGCGGTGACGGCAAACAGCTCATAGGGGGGATTGCTGTCGACCGGGCGCAAGGCAACCCAAAGCTGGGGTTTCCCGGTCGCGAGATTGGAACGGTAGTTCGCGGTTTCGGTGCGATGGAATTCGATCTGCGTGCTGCCGCAGTAAAAGCGGGTGCGCTCGTCGTCGCCACCGAGTTTGGTCCAGGACGGCGTGACTGGCGCGCCGATCAGCACGTCAACAGGACGCCACAGATATTCCGTCCACTCGCTCATGCCCTTGCTGCGCTCGACGATGACGCCGACCGCGATCGTCTGCAATGCGGTATCGGCGCTCATCCGACGGCCTCGAAGTGTTTGACCGGCAAGCCGGTGACGAGGTTCTGCGGCTTCATGCGGATAAGCTTGTCCGGCGTCATGGCGAGAATGAGGTAAACCGGCTCGCCGCGCACCTTATCGAGCAGAACGGACGGATCGCGGAATTCCATTTTGAACAATCCGATGAGGCGCGTGGCGGCGGCTTGGTCGAGCTCCTCGCCTTTCCATACGGTGTCGCCGAGCTTGGTGGCATCGGCGTCGAGCCCGACATACCAGACCAGATTGACGTCGCGCATTTCGGGGAGCGCCGTCACCGCAACATCCAGTCCCAGCAGGTGACCGACCCATCGCTCGATCACTTTGGCGAGCGCGTCGAGACCCGGCTGGCCCGCGCTCAGATCGATGGCCATGTCGAATTGGTCGCTGCGATCCCAATATTGATCGGTATTTTCCGCATTGAGCACATCGATATTGGCCTCGTTCGGAATGCCCAACATCGACACCAGCGGTGATGTGGGCGCCGGGTTGATGCCGCCAATGACCTCCTCGTCCGCGGCCAAGAGCGAACCTTCGTGCAAGGTGACGCGCTGCGGACGGAAAAACAGCTCGGCAGCGCGAATGACTTGCGCGTCGTCGCAATCATCGAGCGCGTTGCGCAAGATCACATGGACAAGCTGATTGATGAAAAGCGACGGCATCGGGCCTGGGCCGTGGCGCATCAGATCGAGATAGGCCCCTTCAAGGGTTTCATGGCGCAACAGATGGTCGCGGAATGCGATCAGAACTTGCCAATTTTCCCGGGCGTCGGCGTCTTCGACCGCGGCGATCTCCTGCGCTGCAATTGGCCGGCGCGGCTCGGTCAGCAGCGAAGCATAAAGCGCGCGCTCGGCCGGTCCTGCTTCGGCGGGCGGAACGAGCTCGGGCCGCGCCAAATAGACTTTCAGAAAATCGTCGGTGACGACCAGCCCGCCATTGTCGGCGCGATCCAGCAGATGATGGCCGCAGGACAGCCAGAAGTCGTTCATTTGCGCTCCCGCACCAGCGAAACGAGGTCGACCTGCTCATCGGCGCGGGCTTCCGTTTCGCCCTCGACTTCGAGAAATGAAAATGCCCGCAGCGGCTTTGGCCCATCCGCCCGCGCGCGCAAGGTCCGGAAGGCTTCGCGCACTTCGCCGTTTTCATAACTGCGATGCACCGCGATCAGAGTGTCCTTCGGCTGCGTCGCGATGGATTCCACGAAACTGATTTCGTCTTCCGCCGCGGCGCGGGCCGCTTGCAGATCGGGCGCCCCGAAATGCTCGACCAGCTTTGCAGCCAGCATGGCGACGACCGCTTCGCGCTCGGCGGCATCCACCTCCACGATCTGCACCAAAGTCGACCAGCCGAGCGAGGCGACGCCGAGAAAGCCGCTTCTAAAAGCCGTGCGTGCTTTGCCGGAGAGCCGCGAGGCATCGTCGGCCCAGAACGCAAATGCGCCCGAGACCGCCCACTCACCCGGCTCGGCCGCATTGTCGAACACGAACGTGTCCGATGGATCCAATCGTATGGTGCGCAGCAGCTTCATGACGGCCCCTGCGCCAAGGGCGCGCCGAAAATCTTCGGTCCTTTGGTTTTTGGATCGAGCCAGGACGGCTCGGCAAGCGCTGCGACCAGCGACTTGCGCTCGACGCCCATTTTGCCCATCCGGCGGATCGTGAGGTCGCCGTTCTCGTCGATGTCGCGGCGCGCGCCCTTTTCCGGCGTCATGCGGGAGAGATAGGACTTCGCCACTTCACCGAACCCTTTTTCGTTCCACGCGTCGTTGGCGCTCATGAAATGGCGCGCAAAGCTTTCCACCAGTTCCCGCGAGCCGAAATCCTCGAAGCCTTCCTGCTCCAGCGCCGTTACCAGTGGCGTCAGGCCGCCCTCACCCAGCATCGACACGGTGCGGATCATCGCGCCGAAGACGAGCCACTGCGGCGTCTCATCCTCCTTGGCGGTCCTGGGCCAGGCGAGCCGACCGCCGCCGACGAGCCCGCCATTCACGTGAATGGCGTCAGGCCACACGATTTCGAGAGGAATGTCCGGCGGCGCGTTCGCGGCCAAGGCGTCGGCGATTGCGGCCATGCCGGCGTAAAAAACGCGCCGCGCTGTGCGTAGCGGCTCATCCGGCTCCAGCACCACCGCGAATTCGGCGAGATCGAACCGGCCGACGTAAACCAGCGTTCCGGCCCCCGCCTTCGGCGCAACCTCGATGGCATGACCGAACGCATCGCCGACTTCGCGCAGAGTAATAAGAGTGTAAGGCGGCGGCAGGCTAAGGCCGGAATCCCGCGCTTTTTGCGCGGCGCCGCGAGTTTCGAACGCCATCTTGCCGGCCACACTTTCTATTTAGAACCGCTATAAGTATATGGCTGATCGCTATTACTCGCCAGCAACACGGGGAGCGGCGGGTGACGCGCGGATTGCGCGGCTTTAGCAAGCGACCCGGCCACAAAGAATAGAGAGAGATGGCGGATTCGCCGCGCAAGGTTCTGATCTGTTCGTGCGAAGACACGATGCCGCTCGACGCGGCCGCGATCGGCCGGGCTTGCGCCGGGGCGGAGGTCAGCAGCGGCCGTCATCTTTGCCGCGCCGAACTCGAGCGATTCCGCTCCGCCGCCGCCACCGGCGCGCCAATGACCGTCGCGTGCACTCAGGAAGCGGCTTTGTTCGACGAAGTCGCGCGCGACATGAACGCGACGAGCGCGTTGACCTATGTGAACATCCGCGAGACCGCCGGCTGGTCCGCCGACGCACAGGCTGCCACGGCGAAGATGGCCGCGCTGATCGCAGCGGCCGGCGAACCCGCGCCGGATTTCCCGCTCGTTCCTCTGACCAGCGAAGGCGTCATTCTGATCTACGGACGCGACGCGCAGGCTATCGAGACCGCGGCCCTCCTCAAGGATCATCTCGACGTCACGGTCCTGCTTCGCGGCGGGAGCGACATCGCACCTCCCAAAATTACTTCCTTTCCGATCGCGCGCGGCACCATTCGCGGCGCAAAAGGTCATCTCGGCGCCTTCGAGCTGACGGTCGATGACTTCGCTCTGCCGGCGGCGGCATCGCGCGGGTTTCTCGCCTATGCCCAGCCGACCAATGGCGCCGTCTCTAAGTGCGACATCATTCTCGACATTTCAGGCGGCGCGCCGCTCTTCCCGGCTGCGGATCTGCGCGACGGCTATTTGCGCGCCGATCCCGGCGATCCGGCCGCGGTGCTGCGCGAAGTGTTGAATGCCCGCGATCTGGTCGGCACCTTCGACAAGCCACGCTACATCACCTTCGACGCCGACCTATGCGCGCATTCGCGCTCCAAGATCGTCGGCTGCCGGCGTTGCCTCGATCTTTGCCCGACGGGCGCGATCACGCCTGCCGGTAATCACGTTTCCATCGATCCCGCGATCTGCGCCGGTTGCGGCCAATGCGCGGCGGCATGTCCGACCGGCGCGGCCGCTTACGCTTTGCCTCCGGCGGATTCGCTGATGCGAAAGCTCCGCACCTTGCTGCTGACCTATCAGCAAGCGGGCGGCGAACAGCCGGTCATTTTCTTTCACGATGAGGACCACGGCGGCGCCCTCATCGAAGCGCTGGCCCGCCACGGCGATGGCCTGCCGGCCAATGCCCTGCCGGTTCTCGTCAACGAAGTCACCCAGGTCGGACTTGAAGCGATAGCGGCAGCCTTCGCCTATGGCGGCGTCGCGGTGCGCTTCCTGTTGCGCGGCCAGCCGCGCCACGACATTTCCGGCCTGCAAAAGACCATCGCCCTGGCGCAGCCGATCCTCGCGGGACTCGGTTTCGCGGGCGAACGGGTCGCGACGATCGAAACGGACGACCCTTCGATGCTGGGCGACCAGTTGCGCGCCATCGATGCACTGACTCCGGGTCAGCGCCCCGCCAGCTTCGCCGCGCAGGGCACCAAGCGCGAAGTGATGCGTCTGGCCTTGCGCGAACTCCATGCGGTCGCCCCGGCGCCCACGGATGTCGTCGGCTTACCGGCTGGCGCCCCGTTCGGCACGATCGAAGTCAATGTCGAAGGATGCACCTTGTGCCTGTCGTGCGTCTCGGCCTGTCCGACCGGCGCTCTGTCCGACGATCCAGAAAAGCCGATGCTGCGATTCACCGAGGATGCCTGCGTGCAATGCGGGCTTTGCAAGGCGACCTGCCCGGAGCGCGTCATTACGCTCAAGCCGCAGCTCGATTTCCGCGCGGCGACCGCGATGGCGCGCGTCATCAAGGAAGAAGAGCCCTATCACTGCGTGCGCTGCGACAAGCCCTTCGGCGTCAAGAGCTCCGTCGAGCGCGTTGTTGCCAAGCTCGAAGGGCAACAGCACTGGATGTACCGCAACTCGAAGACCCGGCTCGATGTCATCAAGATGTGCGCGGATTGCCGGGTCACTGTGATGGCCGCGGAGCAATTCGACCCGTTCGGCGCTCCAGCACGGCCTCCGGTACGCACCAGCGAAGATTATTTCCGCGAGCGCGCCGAAACCGACGCCAAGGGCGAAAGCTGAGCTAACGGCGCGCGGTCGCCTTGGCGAGAAAGTCGACCAGGGCCTTGCGATCCTCGGCGGACGTGATGACCTGCTCGGGCATTTTGGTGCCGGGCGTATAGGTCATCGGCCCCACCTCGAACAATTTCGCCACCGTTTCAGGGCTCCAGACGATGTCGAGCTGTTTCAGGGCCGGCGAAAAATTGTAGCCGGGCAAGCTCGCAATCTTGCGCCCAAATATGCCGGCCAAGGTCGGCCCCGCGCGATTACCCTCGTCCGGCGTGAGCGTATGGCAGGCCACGCAAGCCTTGAACACTTCGGCACCGTGATCGCCGGCGAATTGTGTCAGCGGATCGTCGGGCGAGCCGACCATCACCGTGTCGATCGCCTCGCCGGTGATCGCGTTCCAGCGCCGGATCATCCGGTCGGTGCCGCCGGTGAGCAAGGTGCGATTGTCGGGAAAGAAGGCGACCGACCAGACCGGAAGACCGGGTCCAACCAAAGTGTGGGCGATGCGCATCGTGGTGCGTTCGATCACCGTCACCGAGCCGCGGATGCCGGCAGCGGCCACCAGCACGCCATCGCTTGAAACGGCGAGCGCAATAACAGGAATGGGCGAGGCGTCGACGTCGCCGCGCAATTTTCCTTCCGCCGTCAGGAAAAAAACCTTGCCGGTCGCTCCCGCCGCGATGATCTCGCCGTCGCGGGCAACGGCCACCGTGTTTAAAGGAGCTGGCAGCGCTTCGATTGTCACCTGCGCACCGCCCGTCAACGGCCAGATGCGCAAGGTTTGGTCGTAACCCGCGCTCACCACGTTTCGGCCATCCGGCGTGAAGGCGACGCCGTTGACGGCCTGGCTATGACCTTCGAGCACGCGCGGTTCGCCGCCGCTCACCGGCCAGAGTCGCACCGTGTGATCCCACGACGCCGATGCAAGCGTCGCGCCGTCGGGCGACACCGCAAGCGCCGCGATCGGCGCCGTATGCCCCTTCAGCACGATGTCGGGTTGCGTCTTGCCCGCCGTCCAGATCGCGATCTGGCCATCTTCGCCGGCAGTCGCAAAGCGATCGTTCTTCAGCCAGGTCACGGTGTTCACCGCACCGTCGTGGAAACGCATGACCTGCTCGGCGCTGTTGCCGCCGAGCGACCAGCGGATCGCGGTCGTGTCGAAGCTTCCAGAAATGGCGCGCAACCCATCGGGCGCGATCGCCAAAGCGCGCACCGGCCCGCCGTGCCCGCGCAATTGTGCGAAGGCGGGCGCGGCATCGAAAACCGATGCCGCGAGTGCGAACACCACAAGCAGCCTCAAAGAAGACCTCATGCGGCGACGCTAACCCGCAACTGCGGCGAACGAAACAAGAGTCGGCGAGCAGACGTTGGAACCGGCGATGCAAACAGCCCGTTGATCGGACGCTCTATATTGGGCGCACTAACGGCGAGGAGCCGATCATGGCTAATCCGAAAAGCACTGCGAAAATTGCGGGACATCCGCTTCATCCTATGGTCATTCCGTTTCCGGTCGCATTCTTTGTCGCGACTTTCGCCTGCGACCTGGCATTTTGGAAATCCGGCAACGCCGGCTTTGCTACCGCGTCATTGTGGTTGCTGGGCGCCGGGTTGGTCATGGCGGCGCTCGCGGCCGTACTCGGTCTGATCGATTTCTTCGGCGAGGCGCGCATCCGCGCACTGAACGACGCCTGGTGGCACGCCGGGCTCAATGTGCTCGCCGTGCTGCTGTCGCTCTATAATTTCTACATCCGCTACAGCAATCCGACCGGCGCCGTGTTGATGACCGGCCTCGTTCTGTCGTTGATCGTCGTCCTTATTCTTCTCGTGTCCGGCTGGAAGGGCTGGGAAATGGTGTACCGCCATCGGGTGGGCATCGCCGAAGACACGGGAATGCGCTGACGGACGGGCCGCGACCCACGCATTCCCGATACGCTTAAGCGGAAAGCGCGGCGCTCGCCGCGCTTCTTGCTTTCGCGCGCGCCATTCGATCATCATTCTGAGGGAGCCTCGGCGTCCCTTTCAGCCGATGAAATCGGGGTCGAATGTTTACCGTCACAAAAGACAAAGCGCTGCTTACCACGACGACAGGGGCGCTGCCGCGCCCGAGCTGGTACACGGAAAATCTGCGCGGCGCGCCGCTGTCGCACGGCTTTTCGCGCCTCGCCTATCGCGAGCAGCATTTCGACTGCCTCGCCTGTCACTGCGCCGCCCAGCATCGCGCCGGCATCGACATCTTCGTCGACGGCGATACACGGCTCGATGACGACGTCGCGGGACGCGGCTGGGTCAGCTACGTCACCGAACGAATGAGCGGCATCGGCACGCCGCGTGTAGAAGTGCCGCCCGCCGGCTTCATGCGCGACAAGGGGCCGGGCGACATCATGTGGGAAGTGATCGAGACCCGCATGACGCCGCCGGTCACCGGCAAGATCGACAAATCCTGGCTCGAACTCGATCGCGCCTACAAAGCGATGGCGCCGATGACCGACCGGCCGGTCAAGATCGGCTCGATCTCGGCGCAGATCCTCGCATTGATGCTGACCGACGAGCACTACAAGGACCGGCTCGCGCTGCTCAACGCCATGTCGGATGTGCTCAACAAGGAATACCACGCGCTCGCCGACGCCGGCGCGCCGCTCGTTCAGATCGAGGAACCGGCAATTCACCAAGTCGCGGCGCTGCCCGAGCAGACCATCAAGCCGGAGCAATGGGTCGCGGCTTTCAACCGCGAAGTGGCCGGATTGCGCGCCAAGACCGAAGTCTGGTGTCACACCTGCTGGGGCTCGCCCGCCGCGCAGCGCGTCGCCAGCCGCGACCAGAGCTACAAGCCGGCCCTGCCCTATTTCAACGAACTCGATGTCGACGTCATCACCTTCGAAGGCGCTTTCAACCGCGGTATGGATTTCGAGGCGATCGGCAAGACCATCAAGAAGGACAAGAAGATCGCGCTCGGCGTCATCAGCCACCGCACGCTGCAGGTCGAGCGCGCCGAGGAAATCGCCGAGCTCATCCGTCTCGCGTTGAAATGGATCGAGCCCGAGCGGCTGATCCTGACCAGCGACTGCGGCTTTGGCCGTCAGGGGATCAGCCGCATGCACGCCTTCTACAAGATGGTGGCGCTCACCCGCGCGACCAACATGGTGCGCAAGGAGATCGGCGTCGAGCAGGCCTATATCCCGGCCACCGACATGAAATTGTCGATGGTGCCGACCATCTAGAAGCGAATGGCCGACACCACCCTCAACCTGCGTGGCCTGAAATGCCCCCTGCCGGCGCTGCGGGCGAAGAAAGCACTGCGCGGCATGCAGTCCGGCGATCTGTTGACCCTGGAATGCACCGATCCTCTAACCGCGATCGACATTCCCAATCTCTGCCGCGAAACCGGCGATCAGCTGGAAAGCAAGGCGGCGGGCGAAGGCTTGCTGACCTTCAACATCCGCAAAAAATGAAAGCCGCGCCGCTTTTGGCGCGGCTGACATTAGCCGGCATATCGCTCAGGAAACTGCGCGGACGTTCGCGGGCGCCGGCGCCTTGGCCACGACGGGCGGGCGATCGGACTTCGCGGCCAGCGGCGCGGGTTTCGCTTCGGCCGGCGATTCACCGGGCTTGGCAGGCCGTGCATGGGCTTTGCGCGTCGCATTCGCAATTTTCAGATGCTTGAGTTCGTTCTTGAGCTTTTTGACCTTCTTCTTGAGCTTCTCGATTTTCTCTTTCTTCGACATGACGGCAAACCTCCGCAACAGACACTTTACTTTTTTTGACAGCGCCCAGGGCCGCGCGATCAAGCCTAGACGAACTAAAACGGCGAGGCGAGTAGCGAACCCGATGAACCGGATCGCGTTGTCATATTGTCATGAAACTGTCATCTCGCCGCGCTGCATTCCTGTGCACGGCATGTGCCTCGCGTCACAGAATAATTCGTGAAGGGGGCGACGCGCATTATGCTCGCGTCTGATTCACATGAAGTCGCGCCAGGATAAATCTTCCTCCCACGTGCTCGCAGCAGGCGGGGTCGTCCATCGCGGCCGGCGCTCGCCACTCATTGCTGTCGTGCAGCGGCGCAAGGACAATACCTGGGTATTGCCCAAGGGAAAGCTGAAGCCGCGGGAAAGCTTGCTTTGCGCTGCCCGCCGCGAAGTCATGGAGGAGACCGGCCACCGCGTCACGGTCCGCGAATATCTTGGAGCAATTTCCTACGACACGGGCGGCAAATCCAAGATCGTGCAGTTTTGGCGGATGACGGGTGGCGACGTGCAGGTGCGCAAGCCGATGGACGACATCAAGGCGGTGAAGTGGCTTCGCCTCGCTGAAGCGCTGGAATTGCTGCAGCAACCGCTCGAGCGCGCTTTTCTGATGCAGGTCGGCGCGCGATTGCGTCAGCCTGCTCGCGCGCGCAGGGCGAAAACGAGGCTTGGCGATCCCGAGAAAAAATCAGCCGTTTCCATCCCCACGGCGAACGAAAGCCAGCGGCGTCCCGGTTTCTTCGAGCGCTTGATCGGCCGAACCGGCTAGCCGGACAATTTGCGGCGGCTCGCGATGTCCGCCTCCCAGCCAAAAACCGAACGGCCGCCGAGCAGCGGCGAGCGCGACCGCTCGTTGGCGATGTGGGATTCGAGCGGCGGTCCTTCGATCGTCAATTCGAGCTGCCGGGCCTGATCGTCCAGACGCTTGAGGGCCGCCAGTTCTTCACCCCGGCCGAGCTTAGCCTTCTCGATGGCGCCTTTCATGACGCGAATGGTTTCGTCATAAACCTTGATCGGCACGGGGTATGGGTGACGGTCCTTGCCCCCATGCGCGAGCGAAAACCGCGCCGGATCCTGAAACCGATAGGGCGCGCCATGAACGACCTCGCTCACCATCGCCAGCGCCTCGACGGTGCGCGCGCCCACGCCCGGCGTCAGCAGCAGTTCGGAAAAATCCGCAGGCGCGCGCTCCGCCGCCGCCGCGAGCGTGCCGTGCAGCCGCCGCACAAAAACATCGCTTGAGCGCACGTCGTGATGCGCCGGCATGAACAAATGCGGCTGCACTGGTTCTTCAACCGGCTTTCCGGTCAGCGTCGCGAATTCGCGCGCGATCCGGTCGGGGCCCAGATCGCCGAGCAGGTCGAGCTGCCCGGTGCGCGACGCGCTCGCGCGGCGGTCCGCCAGATTGATGATCTCGCCGCGATTGGGCCCATCAATGGCGGCGTGCGGCTCATCGACGAAATCGGTGAGGCCTTCGGAGTGCCAATGATATCGCCGCGCATAACGCGCCTCGCCGTTCATGCCCTGCTGCACCACCGTCCACTTGCCGTCATCGGTGACGAAGAACCCGTGCAGGTAGAGATCGAAGCCATCCTGCACGGCGGCGCTGTCGACCTTTGCGACCAGACGGCTCGCCCGTGTCAGAGCCGCGCCGTCGAAGCCCACGCGCTCGCCGAGCCGCATGAGTTCGTCCGGAGTCTTGCGCGAATGCTTGCCGCGGCCGCCGCACACATGAATGCCGATTTCGCCGGCGCGCGGCGCCAGGCCGCGCTTGAGCGCGCCGATGACGCTGGTCGTGATGCCCGACGAATGCCAGTCCATCCCCATGACTGCGCCGAAGGACTGAAACCAAAACGGATGCGACAGCCGGCGCAGGAATTCATCGCGGCCATAGTGCTGCACGATCGCTTCGCAGATGATGGCGCCGAGTGCGGCCATGCGGCTTGCCAGCCACGGCGGCACGCGGCCGCCGTGCAAAGGAAGATCGGCGCTGCCGCTGCGCTTTGCCATGATCGAGATATAGCGCTGAGTCGGGCCCGCGGAAGGCTTTTTCAGGCGTGCGCCGGCCGCAGAAGGAACTTGCGCCAGATCCAATAGAGCACCGGCCAAGCCAGGGCGCCGATCGTGAGCGCCGCAAGTACCGCCGACACCGGCCGTTCGAAGAAAGGCACGATGCTTCCATCCGACTTGATCAGCGAGGTGACGAAGCTTTGCTCGACCATCGTGCCCATCACGATGCCGAGCACCATCGCGGCTACGGGATAACCATTCGCCTCCATGACGTAACCGATGACGCCAAACGCCGCCACTGTGAGGACGGCAAACAGACTGTTGCCGGTTGCGAATGATCCGACCGCGCAGCACAGAACAATGATCGGCATGATGCCGGAACGCGGCGCCCGCAAGATGCGGCTCGCCAAGCGGATCATGATGATGCCGAGCGGAATCATGATGATGTTGGCAATGATGAAGATGATGTAGAGCGCGTACATGCTCGACGCTTTTTCGGTGAAAAGCGTCGGACCCGGATTGAGCCCTTTCATGTAAAGTACGCCGATCGCAATTGCAGTGATCGTGTCTCCAGGAACGCCGAACAGCAGCGCCGGGACCCAGCCGCTGGCAAGACTGGCATTGTTCGAGGCGCCGGCTTCCACCAAGCCTTCGACATGGCCGGTGCCGAATTTCTCCGGCTCCTTCGAGAACTTCTTGGACATCGCATAGCTGACCCAGGCCGCCATGTCGGCGCCGGCACCGGGGAGCACACCGATGATGATCCCGACGATGTTCCCGCGCGTCATCGGCCACCAATACTTCTTCGTCAGGTGCAATTGGCCGGCCATGATCGAGCCGAATTTGCGTTTCGGCATAGGCGGGGGATCAGGCGTGAGCATCGCACGCATCACTTCGGACACGGCGAACACGCCGACCAGCGCGGGGATCGGCTCGATGCCTCCAAGCAGGTCGGCAATGCCGAAAGTGAAGCGCGGCACGCCGCCCGGATTTTCCATGCCGACGCACGAGACGAGAAGCCCGAGCAGCATCGCGGCGATCGCCTTCACAGGCGAGGAACGCGCCACCAAAGTCGCGCACATCAGCCCCAGGAAAGCGAGCCAGAAGTACTCGAAGGTTGAGAATGACAGCGCGATCTCGGCGAGCGGCGGCGCCAGCGCCATCAGCGAGATCGTGCCGGCTATGCCGCCCAGCGCCGAAAACCATACGCCAGCGCCCAGCGCCATCTCCGCCTGCCCTTTTCGGGTCATCGCATAGGCTTCGTCGGTATAGGCGGCCGAGGCCGGCGTGCCGGGAATGCGCAGCAGCGCACCCGGA
This sequence comes from Pseudolabrys sp., assembly GCA_019247925.1. Taxonomy (GTDB): domain Bacteria; phylum Pseudomonadota; class Alphaproteobacteria; order Rhizobiales; family Xanthobacteraceae; genus Pseudolabrys. Next base: position 4,132 of record JAFBAG010000092.1, on the reverse strand, counting down.
ATGTCGCCCGAGAAGATCGCCATGGCGGACGCCGCGATGATCGTGGCGTTGGCCGCGATCGGCGACAGATAGAACGTCACCGGCACCAGCAGCGCCGTCGCCATCGTCGCCGACAAGCCCGGCAACGAGCCGACGACCAGCCCGTAGATCGACGACAGAATGATCGCGATCACCACATCCGGCGCGAAAACGAGGCGAAACGCCTCCATATAGTTCGCCCACATCCGCTATCTCCACGGCATCGGCAGGAAGCCGTCGGGCAGCGGCACACGGAGCAGCTTGTAGAAGATGAGATGGATGCCGATCGGCGCGAGGATGGCGACGCCAGCGGCGAGTTTCAGCCGTGCGCCAAGCGCCGTCGCGGCGAGAAAAGCGACGATCGCCGCTGTCGGAATGAAGCCGATACGATCGACAACGAGGACGTAGAAAACGAGCAGGCCGGGCGGGATGAGTACGCGCAGCTTGTAAAGCGGACCGCGCTCGACGACCGCGATGTTCTCGCCGCCGTGCGCGGCGAGATCGGCCTCCGCCTCCTCCTCGAATTTCGCGCCGATGCCAAACGCGATCAGCGCGCCGCACAGCGCGATGCACAGGCCGGTGACGACGGGAAACACCTCCGGGCCGATCTGCTGACCCGGCACCGGAGGCAACTTGTGTCCCGCATAGGCCGTGACGAGGCCGAGGCCGACGAGGAAAGTGCCCGTCACGCGGTCCGATAGTTTCATGCGACAGCCGTGCGCCGGTTACGCGAGGATCAGGACGTGTTTCCTCAAGTTTTGGCGATCCCCGCGGCTTTCATGGCATCGCCCATCTGCTTGTCGGCGGTGTCCATGAACGATGCATAGCCGTTGGCATCGTTCCACACCGTGCCGAAGCCGCGTGCACCCATGAACTCCGCATACTCTTTCGAGTCATAGATCTTCTTGAGCGTCGCGGTGAGCTTGTTGGCGATCGGCGCCGGCAGGCCCTTTGGCGCAGCGAAGCCGCGCCAAGCGCCGGTGGTGTAGGGAATATTCATCGCCTCTTTCAGCGTCGGCACGTCCGGATAGAGCTTGGTCCGCGTCGGCGACATCACTGCGAGGCATCGCGACTTGCCGGCGTCGATCATGGCCCGCGCTTCCGGCACCGAGCATGTGGTGAGATCGAGACCGCCGGCTGCGAGATCCTGCATCGCCGGCGCGGCGCCGTTCGATGGCACCCAGGCGACCTGGTTCGGCGGCAGGCCCATCGCCTGCATCCAGCCGACCAGCGCGAGGTGCCAGATGCCGCCCTGCCCCGTGCCCGACGCCTTGAACTTGCCCGGAGGGGACGCCTTGATCGCGTCAGCGAGCTCCTTGACCGTCTTGTATGGCGAGGTCGATGAGACCTGGATGCCCGGCGGATCTTCGTTCATCAGCGCGAGCGGGGTGTAGTTCTTCGGCGTGAGCTCGGTGAGGCCCGCCCAGTGCATCATCGCGATCTCGACGGTGATGATGCCGAGCGTGTAGCCATCGGGCGTCGCGCCCGCGATTGCGGCGTGGCCGACCACGCCGGAGCCGCCGGTGCGATTGACGACGTTCACGGGCTGGCCGAACTCCTTTTCAAGCAGCGCCGAGACGATGCGGCAGGTCGCGTCTGTGCCGCCGCCCGCGCCCCACGGGCAGATCATCTGGATCGGGCGGTTCGGATAATTCTCCTGCGCGAAGGCCGGGCCGAGCTTGAGGCTCGCCGCCGCAGCGGCAGCGGTGGTCGCAAAGCTACGCCGTGTGATTTTGGTCATGTGTCGCTCCCTGTACGGCGGCCTGTGACCGGCCGCTCGCGTTGGCCGATGTTACTACCGGCGCGACACAAGACAATGCCGGCACCGCGTGGGCATACTGGCCCACGGCGCAGGAATTTCAGGGAGAATCGCGATGGGACACCGGCACGACCCCGAGGAAACGTTGGGTCAACTGTTTGAGCGCGGCCTGAAGCTGCGGCGCGAAGTGCTCGGCAACGAATATGTCGACAGCTCGCTCAATAACGCCAACGACTTCATGATGGCCTTGCAGCACATCGCGACGGAATGGGGCTGGGGCTATGCCTGGGGTCGCGGCACGCTCGACAAGAAAACCCGCAGCATGGTCAATCTCGGCATGCTGACAGCACTCGGGCGTTTGACCGAACTCAGACTCCACGTGCGCGGCGCGATCAACAACGGCTTGACCGTGGAAGAAATCAAGGAAGTGCTGCTGCACGCCACGGTCTATTGCGGCATCCCCGCGGGCCTCGACGCCTTCAAGGCGGCCAACGAGACGCTCAAGGACATGGGCAAGGTGAAGTAGACCGCGGCGCCATCAGGCGGGCAGGCTCACCCTTCCAACGATCAGCAGCTCGCCTGGCATTGAGAAGTCGTCTTGGAGCACTGGTTCCTGCACACGGCTTGCATCGAAATCAGCGACTGGCCTTGAGACGATTTCACTTCGACCCCGGCAAATCCGCCGCTGCTTGCGGTCACCCCGCCGCCAACATTGCCCATCGACTCAGTGCTGAGCCCTGAGCATCCACAGGGATCGGATGTACATTTTTTCTTGCACACCCCTGCTGTGTACATCTTCTGCTTGGCTTCTTTCTTTTCTTGCGCATTCTTCTTTTCAAGCAGTTTGCGCTCGAGCGCCGCTTTGTCGTTCTTGTTTTTTTCTATCTTCTGCTTTTCGTCCTTCTTGACGTCGAAATTTTGCGGATTGGCGCTGACCGGATTTTTCGACATCCGTTCTGACGGTGCTTGCGGCGCGGCCTGGATCGTCGGCGCCGGTGCGGCGCGCAAGTCCATTTGCGGAGCTGTCGCGGCTGGCGGCGGCGCGGCGCGTAATTCCATGCGCGGCGCTGCGGCAGGCGGCGGGGGTGGAGCCGTCATGGTCCGTGTTTGCGCGAAAGCGGGCGCCAAGACGCTCGCCCACAAAACAATGCCAATGGTCGCTGTCGTAAGACGTGAGATGGTCATTGCAAGCTCCGGTTGATGACGACACCAAGTCACTTCAACTGGCGTCGATGCTGGCCAAATCGTGCGGCGAGCGGCAATGTGCCCAAAGTAGTTCGAGGCTGTTGACCCGTCTTGGCATGGACCGCATTGCCATTGCGTCCTGCGCCAATCAGCAACAAACTCCGCTGGTCACTCCGACGACCGTCAGAAATGGAACTTTATGGCTGCGCGTCCTAGCGGCGACCTTGGGTCTCGGCTGTCCTTTTCGTCGGACGACCTGCCGGCAACCCTGCCGCCTGAGAAGAAGGCGACCCTCTGGATTGACGCGATGAGCGCCTCGTCGATCAAGCAAGATGTCGATTGCGCTAACCGGGAAAATTTTCATGTCGCCTGCAAGACCGCCGTCGTCGGCGATCTCGTTCTGTGCCAGGCACGGGCTAATTCGGTCATCCTCCACCGCAAGGCGCGGCACATCGCGAGCGATGGCAACGATTCTGTTTTGATCCTGGTCAGAGAACGTGGCGGGCCCGTCGGAGGCAGGCAATTCGGCCGCGAAGTCGAGATCGGAAATGGCGGAGCCGCCGTCTTCGACAGCAAGGAAGAAAGTCTGACTTACGGCCTCGATGACGGAACGGCGTTTGCGATCTATCTGCCGAGGGCGCACCTTCTCACGGCCGGGGTGGAAATCGAGAAGCAAGCTGCAAAGCCGCTGGACCTCGCCGGCACTACCCCGCTTCGTTTGGCTGTTTCCTATGCCAAGTGTCTTCTAAACGAACCGCCTGCCGACGACCCTCAGTCTGCGACTCTTGCGGCGCGCCATATCAGCGATCTCTTTGCTCTTGGCTTTGATGCAAACTCGGACTTCAGCCAATTGGCAAAGTCGCGCGGACTGCGCGCTGTGCGCCTGGAGTCGATCAGGCAGGCGATCGCAAAAAATTTCAATCGGGCGGACCTTACTGCGGATGCGCTCGCCAAGATGGTTCAGCTTTCCCCACGCTACATCCAGCACTTGCTGCATGAGGAAGGAACGACCGTCAGCGCCGAGGTCACGAGCTTGCGGCTGGACCGCGCATTCGGCGCCCTGACCGACCGAGCGCGAGCGCAGCATTCAGTTTCAGACATCGCCTATCAATGCGGCTTTAGCGATTTGTCGACGTTCTATCGCGCCTTCAAGCGGCGCTACGGCATGAC
>JAFBAG010000344.1 GCA_019247925.1 Pseudolabrys sp. | reverse complement strand
GCTGCAATACGACACCGGCGGCTACCTCGCCCGCTGGTACGAGGGCTATTTGGTGCCGAGCCGGGCGGTCGCCTATGGCTTGATGCTCGCGGCATCGGCGGGACTGAACTTCTGGCCTGTCGTGGTGCTGCAAGCCGCGCTGACGGTCTGGACGATCCATCTTCTGTTGCGCGTGCATGGCTGTGCCCGACCTTCAGCGCTCGTCGGGGCCATCGCCGCGCTCAGCCTTCTAACGGCGCTGCCTTGGCTCAGCGCGATCCTGTTGACCGACATTTTCACTGGGCTCTCCGTTCTGGCGCTCTATATGTTGATGTTCCGCTTCAGCGATCTGTCGAAGCTGGAACGCGCCGGCCTCATCGGCATTGCTGCCATCGGCGCCGCTACCCACAGCGCGACATTGGCGGTGCTGCTGGGGCTCGTCGCCGTGTCACTTGCCTATCGCTCGTTGGCGCCGGAGCAGGTCCGACTGCGCAATGCCTTCATTGCGATCCTCCTCGGCGTCGTCACTGTGTTTGTCTGCAATTTCGCCCTGACAAAACGCGTTGCATGGACCCCGGGGGGCTTCGCCCTGTCATTCGGGCGCATGCTGCAGGATGGCATTGTTGCTCGCTATCTTGATGAGCACTGCCCGGACCAGCAGTTGCGGCTGTGCCCGCATCGGGCTGAGTTACCGCGCGATGCCGACGCGTGGTTCTGGGGCAATCCAACCTTCATCAAGCTCGGGCGCTTCGCCGGGCTTGGCGACGAGATGACGACGATCGCGCTCAAGAGCATCGCCGCCTATCCGGGCATGCAGGTTCAAACCGCCGCCATGGCCGCGGCGCGCCAGCTCACCCAGGTCCATACCGGCGAAGGGGTGCTGACGACCATCTGGCACACATACGCGATCATCGAAAAGTTTACCCCGAGCGCAGCGCCGGCGATGCGCGCGGCCCGCCAGCAGCGCGGCGAGCTTTCATTTACGTGGATCAACACTGTGAACTATCCGGTCGCGCTGTTGGCAATCGCCCTGCTCCCGATTCTCTTGGTGACGGCGCGCGGCGGCACATTCGCTCGCGAAACGGCGCAGCTTGCCGCCATCATGACCGTCGCCCTCCTTGGCAACGCGGCGGTGTGCGGCATCCTGTCCAATCCGCATGACCGATATGGCGCGCGCATCGCCTGGCTTGCCGTCCTGTCGCTTATGGTCGCGGCGCTCGCCGCGCTCCGCCAGCGCGAAGCACGCCCTCACCGCGCACCATTGCTCGCGCCTGTCGGCGATTTGGCCTAGAGCGGCGCACCGGCGAACATTTGGCCGGCTTTCGCTTTATGAGAGGACTGTCACACTGCATAATCGCGGCAGACGTGGGGACTTTGTAATGCCGGTGCGTGATCGCCTCCCGTGGCTTGTGGGAGGCGCCCTTGCTGTTGCCTTGCTGCTCTCGCCGGCGATCTGGAACGGCTATCCGCTGATCTTTCCCGACACCGGCGGATACCTGGCCCGCACCTTTCAGGGCACGCTCGAATTCGGCCGCTCCGCACTCTATGGCGCTTTCCTGCGTCTTGGCCTGCCGTTCGACTTCTGGCCGAACGTCATTGCGCAGGCCGCGCTGATTGCCTGGCTCGTCTATTTAACGCTGCGCACGCACGGCCTCGCGCACGCAGTAATCTTCCTGCTCGTTGCCGTGATGGTGCTGATCGATGCCAGCAGCCTGCCCTGGTATGTCGGCCAATTGATGCCCGACATTCTGTTGCCGGCCGCGGTGCTTGCGCTGCATTTGCTGGCGTTCCGCCGCGCGGCGCTGACCCGATGGGAGCGCGCCGGCCTCGTCCTTGTCGTGGCGGCCGCGATCGCGAGCCATATGGGCACTCTGGCGCTCTGTCTGGCTTTGATAGTTATTCTGGCTGTCTCGATGCCCCTTTATCGCCCTTGGCTGCGGACCGGACCGCCGCGGCTCGGCCTGCCGGCCGCCGCCGTGATCGCTGGGCTCATTCTGGCGCCGCTTTCAAATCTGGCGATCACCGGACAGTTCGCGTTCACGCCCGGCGGCGAAAGCTTCCTGTTTGGGCGCTTGGTGCAGGACGGCATCGTGGCGCGCTATCTCAAGGATAAATGTCCGGATCCGAAAATTGCCCTCTGCGCCCATATCGAGCGCGTCCCGGATTCGGCCGACGAATG
>JAFBAG010000272.1 GCA_019247925.1 Pseudolabrys sp. | reverse complement strand
CGCGACTATGCCTGCGTCATGCTCAACATCGACCTGACCGCGGTGGCTTCGTGGGCCGAGCGCAACAACGTCACCTACGCCTCGTACCAGGAGCTTGCCAATCATCCCCGCGTCTACGCGCTCCTTCAGCAGCACGTCGAGGAGGTCAACCGCTCGTTGGCGGACGAGCAGGTGATGGCCGGTGCGCAGATCAAACGCTTCCTGATCCTCCACAAGGAGCTCGATGCCGACGACGGCGAGCTCACGCGCACGATGAAGGTGCGCCGTGGTCTGATCGCCGAGCGTTATGCGCCGCTGATCACCGCGCTCTATGACGGTTCGAAAGAGGCGGATATCGCGACGGTCGTTACCTTCGAGGACGGTCGCAAGGGCGAGATCCGCGCGAAGGTCCGCATCGCGGACGTGCCGACTTATCCCGCAGCGCCTATGCTGGAGGCCGCGGAATGAGAGCGCCGAGCGGTCCTGAAATTGCCGCCGGCGACGTGCTGCTCGCAGTCGAAAGCGTGTCGCTGTCATTCGGCGGCGTCAAAGCCATCAGCGATGTGTCGTTCGACATTCGCAAGGGCGAGATCCGCGCCATCATCGGGCCGAATGGCGCCGGCAAGACGTCCATGCTCAACGTCATCAACGGCTTCTATCATCCCCAGAAGGGCCGCATCACTTTCAAGGGGCAGACGCGCTCGAAGATGCGTCCGCATGAAGCGGCCTATGGCGGCATCGCCCGCACATTTCAGAATGTCGCGTTGTTCAAGGGCATGACCGCGCTCGACAACATCATGGCGGGGCGCACGCTCAAGATGAAGCGCAATATGTTCTGGCAGTTGCTGCGCGCCGGGCCGGCGCTCGCCGAAGAAGTCGAGCATCGGCACGCCGTTGAAGAGATCATCGACTTTTTGAAAATCCAGGAGATCCGCCGCACCCCGGTCGGCCGCCTGCCTTACGGCCTGCAAAAGCGCGTCGAATTGGGCCGGGCGCTGGCGATGGAGCCGGAGCTGCTGCTGCTCGATGAGCCGATGGCCGGCATGAATCTCGAGGAAAAAGAGGACATGTCGCGCTTCGTGCTCGACGTCAACGACCACTTCGGGACGACCATCGCGCTGATCGAGCACGACATGGGCGTGGTGATGGACCTGTCGGACCGCGTCGTGGTGCTTGACCACGGCATCAAGATCGCCGACGGCACGCCGGATGTCGTCAAGAAGGACCAGGCCGTGATCGATGCCTATCTCGGAGTGGCGCACTGATGGTCGCGCTCGGCCAGTTTCTCGAAGTGCTGCTCAGCGGGCTTCTCGCCGGCGTCCTTTATTCGCTGGTCGCGCTCGGCTTCGTGCTGATCTTCAAGGCGTCCGGGGTTTTCAACTTCGCGCAGGGCGCGATGGTGTTGCTTGCGGGGCTCGCGCTGGTGCGCTCGCTCGACCTGATGGTCGCAAAGGGCCTGCCATTTTGGGCAGCCGTGATCATCGGTTTGCTGTTCGCGGCGGCGATCATGGCCGCGATGGCGTTTCTTGTTGAACGCTTCGTGCTCGGGCCGCTGGCCAATCAGGATGGCCTGACATTATTCATGGCGACGATCGGCGTCACCTTCATGATCGAGGGCGGCGCTCAGATGTTGTTCGGCTCGAACGTCTATCCGCTTCGCCTTTATCCCGATGACGCTTGGTTCATGTTCGAGAACATCTTCGAGGGCGGCATTCTGCTGAACAAACTCGATGTCTGGGGCGGCGTGATCGCCGGCGTGCTCGTCGCCGGGCTTGCGCTGTTCTTCCAATGGACCAAGACCGGCCGCGCCTTGCGCGCGGTCGCCGACGATCACACGGCGGCCCAGTCCGTCGGCATTTCGCTGAACTGGATCTGGTTCGTGGTCTGGCTCGTCGCGGGCCTTGTGGCGCTGGTCGCTGCGACCGTGTGGGGCACCAAGCTCGGCGTGCAGTTTTCGATCACCTTCCTTGCGCTGAAGGCTTTGCCGGTGCTCATCATCGGCGGCTTCACGTCCGTGCCGGGGGCGATTGTCGGCGGCCTGATCGCCGGCGCCGGAGAAAAACTCGCCGAAGCCTATCTCGGCCCGATCATCGGCGGCGGCATCGAATACTGGTTCGCCTATGTGCTGGCGCTGATCGTGCTGCTCGCGCGGCCACAGGGCCTGTTCGGCGAACGCATTATCGAAAGAATCTGAGCGCATGATCCCGAAAAGTAGGTACCGGTTTTCGGACCAGATCATGCGCCAACGGAAAAAGGCGTAGCGATGCTTTACCGCGAGGTCGGCCAGTTCAAGACCAGCTACGCGCAGGACATGGCGATCTTTCCGATCCGGCAGGATCGCATCGCGCTTTGGCTCACGCTCGCCATCGCCTTCATCGTCGTTCCGTTGCTGGACATCTTCCAGATCTGGCCCTTCAAGGGCGAGTACCTGATCCGCGCCATCCTCATTCCGTTCCTGATCCTCGCGCTGGCGGCGATCGGTCTGAATATTCTGACGGGTTATTGCGGTCAGCTCTCGCTCGGCTCCGGCGCCTTCATGGCGATTGGCGCCTATAGCGCCTACAAATTCGTCACCGGCGTCAGCATCATGGCGCTGCATATTCCGCCGCTGCCCGTTTTCATCTCGATCATCCTGGGCGGGTTCATGGCGGCCTTTGTCGGCATCCTGTTCGGCATTCCGTCCCTTCGCATCAAAGGCCTTTATCTTGCGGTGGCCACGCTCGCCGCCCAATTCTTTTTCGACTGGCTCTTCATTCGGGTGAAGTGGTTCACGAACTACACATCTTCGGGATCGGTCGCGGCGCCCGATCCCCTCATATTTTTCGGCTATCCGGTGACGAGGCCGGTCGAGAAATACCTTGTCTGCCTGATCGTGGTGACGGCGTTCGCGTTGCTCGCGAAAAATCTGGTGCGTGGCAATATCGGCCGCCAGTGGCAGGCGACCCGCGACCAGGACATCGCCGCCGAACTCATGGGCATCCGGCCGCTTTACGCCAAGCTCTCGGCCTTCGCCGTCTCATCATTTTTCATGGGCGTGGCGGGGGCGCTCTGGGCCTTCGTCTATCTCGGCGCGTGGGAACCGCTCGCATTCAACATCGACCGGTCGTTCCAGATTCTTTTCATGGTCATCATCGGCGGGCTTGGTTCGATCCTCGGATCGTTCCTCGGCGCCGCATTCATTCTGGTGCTGCCGATCTTGCTTGACCAGGTGCCCCATGCTCTTGGCATTCCGATCACGGTCGAGACGGTGTCGCTGCTGGTCTTCCTGATCGTGGGCGCGTTGATCTGCTGGCTTCTGATCGTCGAACCGCATGGTTTTGCGAGGCTTTGGGGAACGGCCAAGGAGAAACTCAGGCTCTGGCCTTACCCGTATTGAGGGCATAGGCTTGGGCCTTCCGGTGTTGTGTGGGCGTGGAGCGGCCCACCGCGCCTGAGAAGAACCGCTTCATAAAATACCGGCGCCAATGCCGGAAGGTTTCAATGGGAGGATATTTTACGATGAAGAAACTGACCTTGGCCCTTGCCGCGTTCGCCATCGGCGCAACCGGCATGGTTGGCCCGGCGATCGCGCAGCAGAACGAACAGTTCGTGCCCGCGCTCGTCTATCGCACCGGTCCGTACGCGCCGAACGGCATTCCGTTCGCCGACGGTGTTGCTGACTACTGGACTCTCATCAACGAGCGCGATGGCGGCATCAACGGCGTCAAGCTCGTCATGGAAGAGTGCGAGACCGGCTACGCCACCGACAAGGGCGTCGAATGCTACGAGCGCCTCAAGGGCAAGGGCCCGACCGGAGCCGCTTACTTCTCGCCGCTCTCGACCGGTATCACGTTCGCGCTCACGGAGAAGGTGCCGGGCGACAAGATCCCTCTGCTCACCATGGGTTATGGCCGCTCGGAAAGCCGCAATGGCGCCGTGTTCCCCTGGAACTTCGTCGCCGTCGGCAGCTACTGGACCGCGGCGGATGTCGCGATCCAGCACATCGCCAAGGAGCTTGGCGGCATGGACAAGCTCAAGGACAAGAAGATCAGCCTCGTCTATCACGACAGCCCGTACGGCAAGGAGCCGATCCCGGCGCTGGAGGCCCGCGCCGCCAAGAATGGCTTCACCTTCAAGGCAATCCCGGTCACGCATCCGGGTGTCGAACAGAAGTCGCAGTGGCTCGCGATCCGCCAGGATCGTCCGGACTACGTGCTGCTTTGGGGCTGGGGCGTGATGAACTCCACCTCGATCAAGGAAGCGGCGGCCGTCGGCTATCCGCGCGACAAGATGATCGGCGTGTGGTGGTCGGGCGCCGAGCCTGATGTCACCCCGGCTGGCGATCAGTCCACCGGCTACAAGGCGCTGATGCTCCAGCACGGCGCCGGCAAGTTCAAGGTCCATGAGGATCTCGACAAGAACGTCGTGTCGAAGGGGAAGTCCGTGGCGAAGGACACCTATGCTCAGGTCCTCTACAACCGCGGCCTGATCAACTCGATGATCGGCGTCGAAGCCATACGCACCGCCCAGAAGAAGTATGGCAACAAGCCACTCACCGGCGAACAGATCCGCTGGGGTTTCGAGAACCTCAACCTTACCGAAGCGCGGATCAAGGAACTCGGCTTCGAAGGCATGCTGCAGCCGATGCGCTTCTCATGCGAGGACCACCAGGGCGCCGATGTCGCTCGCGTCCAGCAGTGGGACGGCAAGGCCTGGAAGACCATCTCGGATTACTACAAGGCTGACCTCTCGATCCTCGACCCGATGGTCAAGGAGCAGTCGGCCAAGTACGCGACCGAGAAGAAGATCACGCCGCGCGACTGCTCGAAGGAGAGCTGATCGCGCTCCATGAATTGGCCCGCTCCGGTGCAAGCCGGGGCGGGCTTTCCGTGTGAGGATCGTCTCAATGCAGCCGGCCGCCGCAGCGCCTAACCAGTCTCCCGCCTCAGCCTCCGCGGGCGCTAACTTCCTCACGGTCAACAACATCGAGGTTGTCTACAGCCGGGTCATTCTGGTTTTGAAGGGCGTCTCGCTGACTATCCCGAAAGGCGGGATCATCGCGTTGCTCGGCGCCAATGGCGCCGGCAAGACCACCACGCTCAAGGCCATTTCCAATCTTCTGCATGGCGAGCGCGGCGAGGTTACCAAGGGGTCGATCACGATGGACGGCGTGGAGGTACACCGCCTCACGCCGAACGAACTCGTGACGCGCGGCTGCATTCAGGTCATGGAAGGCCGCCGCTGTTTCGGTCATTTGACGATCGAAGAAAACCTGATGACCGGCGCGTTCACGCGGCGCGAGGGCAAAGCGGAAATCGCCCGCGACCTCGAGCGCGTCTATGCGTATTTCCCGCGCCTGAAGCAGCGCCGCGGCTCCATGGCGGGCTACACATCGGGCGGGGAGCAGCAAATGTGCGCCATCGGCCGCGCGCTCATGTCGCGGCCGCGCATGATCCTGCTCGACGAGCCGTCGATGGGGCTGGCGCCGCAGATCGTCGAGGAAATCTTCGGCATCGTGAAGGATCTCAACGAGAAAGAAGGCGTCTCGGTGCTGCTCGCCGAGCAGAATACCCATATGGCGCTGCGGTTCGCGCAATACGGCTACATCCTCGAAAACGGCCGGGTTGTCATGGACGGCGAGGCGCAGGAGCTGCGCGAGAACGAGGACGTCAAGGAATTCTATCTCGGTATTTCCGAAGGGCGCCGCAAGTCGTTCCGCGACGGAAAGCATTATCGCCGCCGCAAGCGCTGGCTCGCCTGACACGCCGATGCCCGACCATTATGACGCGCTGGAGACGCGCGATCCCGCGCAGCGCGAAAAGGACCAGTTCGGGAAGCTGCCGGAGGTCATCGCCAATGCGATGAAGGCGCCGGGCTGGTCGGCTCATCTGAAGGGGATCGATCCAAAAGCTGTCATTTCGCGCGAAGCTCTGGCGAAATTACCGGTGCTGCCGAAGTCGGCGATACCCGCCCTGCAAAAGGCATCGCCGCCGTTCGGCGGGCTCAATGTCGGCGCGCCGGGCAAAGTGAAGCGCCTGCAAATGTCGCCGGGGCCCATTTTCGAGCCGGAAGGCCATGAAAAGGATTTTGCCGGGGCGGCGCGCGCGCTATCCGCCGCCGGCTTTCGCGCCGGCGACATCATCCATAATTCCTTCTCCTATCACCTCACTCCGGGTGCCTACATTCTGGAGGAGGGGGCCTTCGCGCTCGGCTGCGCCGTTGTTCCCGGCGGCGTCGGCAATACTGAGCAGCAGATCGAAGCGATCGCGCATCTCAAGCCGTCGGGCTATGTCGGGACGCCGGATTTCCTGAAGGTTCTGCTCGATACCGCGGAGAAGCTCGGCCGCGACATCACCTCCATCAAGCGCGCGCTCGTCTCCGGCGCGGCACTGCCGCCCTCGCTCCGCGAGGAGCTCAATCGCCGCGGGGTTGCGACGCTGCAATGCTATGCCGTCGCGGAAGCCGGCGTCATCGCCTACGAAAGTCCGGCGCGCGAAGGGCTCATCGTGAATGAAAGCTTGATCGTCGAGATCGTGCAGCCGGGTGGCGGCGAACCGGCGGCGGAAGGCGAGGTTGGAGAAGTTGTCGTGACGACCTTCAATCCCGTCTATCCGATGATCCGGCTTGGCACCGGCGACCTTTCGGCATTGCTTCCGGGCATTTCGCCGTGCGGACGCACCAATATGCGCATCAAGGGCTGGATGGGCCGCGCCGACCAGACCGCGAAGATCAAGGGGATGTTCGTGCATCCGATGCAGCTCGCCGAGATCGCGCGCCGTCATCCCCAGCTCGGCAAATTGCGGCTCGTCGTCGATCGCGCCAATGAGCAGGACCGTATGACTCTGTTGGCGGAATGCAGCGACGCGTCCCTGCAAAGCGCTGTTGCCGAAACGCTGCAGGCGGTGACCAAGCTCAAGGGCGCGGTGACTTTTGTCGCCGCCGGGTCGCTGCCCAATGACGGCAAGGCGATCGCCGACGAACGCAAGATCGGATGACTTGACGCCGGCCGTCGATTGCCGCTGATAAGATCATGCTCGCGCACGCGCCCAGGAATTTTCCGCCAGGCCATCCCCAAGTGCCACCGCCCCGCATCGGGGTACTGCTGGTCAATCTCGGCACGCCGGACGCGACCGACTACTGGTCGATGCGCCGTTATCTCAAGGAATTCCTGTCGGATCCGCGTGTCATCGAGGAGAACCGCCTCAAATGGTGGCTGATCCTCAACCTCATCATTCTGACGGTGCGGCCGTCGCGCAAAGGCCGTGACTACGACAAGATCTGGAATCGCGCGTTGAATGAATCGCCACTGAAGACGATCACACGCGCGCAAGCCGTCAAACTCGGTGCGTTGCTCAAGTCCGATAATCGCCTGATCGTCGACTGGGCGATGCGCTACGGCAATCCGTCGATCGCCTCGCGGCTTGAGACGATGCAACACGCGGGCTGCGATCGTATCCTGGTGGTGCCGCTCTATCCGCAATATGCCGCCGCCACCACGGCGACCGTCGCCGACAAGGTGTTCGATGCGTTGAAGGCGATGCGCTGGCAGCCGGCGGTCCGTATCGCGCCGGCGTGGTTCGACGATCCTGTCTACATCGATGCGCTCGCGGTTTCGCTCAAGACCTCCCTCAAGAAGCTCAAGTTCAAGCCGGACGTGATCCTGGCTTCGTTTCACGGCATGCCGGAGGAGTATCTGCACAAGGGCGATCCCTACCACTGCCAATGCGCGAAAACGGCGCGGTTGCTCCGCCAGAAGCTGAAACTGAAAGACGGCCAGCTACTGATGACTTTCCAGTCACGCTTTGGCACGGCGGAATGGCTCAAGCCCTACACTGACGCCACTGTAAAAGGCCTGGCCGAGCGCGGCGTCAAAAATATCGCTGTCATCACGCCGGGCTTTACCGCCGATTGCCTCGAGACACTGGAAGAAATCGCGATGGAAAACGCCGCGATCTTCAAGGAGGCGGGCGGCAAGAACTTCGCCGCCATTCCCTGTCTCAATGACAGTGCTGCAGGCTTGAAAGTGATCAGGACTGTCGTCGAGCGCGAACTCGGCGGCTGGCGCTAGTTAGGCGACGCCTGCGCGCAGCAAATCGTGCAGGTGCAGCACGCCGACCGGTTTGCGGCCTTCGGCCACGAAGAGCGCCGTGATCTTCGACGAATTGAGCAACTCCAGGACTTCGCTGGCGAGTTGATCGCCCCGCGCGACCTTCGGGTGTCGCGTCATCACATCATCGACCTTCGCGTCAAGGAGATTGGCGCGCATATGTCGGCGCAAATCGCCGTCCGTAATGATGCCCACCAGCATGCCATGCGCGTCGGTGATGCCGATACAGCCGAAGCCTTTGGCGGAGATCTGCACAACGGCATCGGTCATCTTCGTCCCGAGCGGCGCGAGCGGCATCGCCGCGCCGGAATGCATCAGGTCGCGGGCAAATTTCAGCATGGCGCCAAGCTTGCCGGCCGGATGCAGCACGCCGAAGTCGGTTGCGCGGAAGCCCCGGCTCTCCATCAGGGCGATCGCCAGTGCGTCGCCAAGCGCGAGCTGCATCAGCGAGGAGGTGGTGGGGGCGAGATTGTGGGGGCAGGCTTCCCGGGCATCCGGCAGAACGAGCACGACATCGGAGGCCTTGCCTAGCGTGGAGTCCGCCTGCGCGGTGACACCGATCAAGCCGATGCGCTGGCGTTTGGAATATTCGATGAGGGTCTTGAGCTCGGCCGTCTCGCCCGACCAGGACAATGCAAGCAGCACGTCGCTGTCGGTGATCATGCCGAGGTCGCCGTGCCCGGCGTCGCCGGCGTGAATGAAAAAAGCCGGCGTTCCGGTTGAGGCGAGCGTCGCCGCGATCTTGCGCGCGATATGACCCGACTTGCCCATGCCGGTCACGATGACGCGGCCTTTGGCGCCGCGGATTATTTCCGCGGCGGCTACGAAAGCGCCGCCCAAGCCGTCACGCAATGCGGCGGCAAGCGCGCTCAGGCCGCCCGCCTCGACCTCGAGGGTGCGCACCGCCGAAGCGATGATCTCGCCGTGAACGGGATTGCCTTCGCCGAGCGGTTTCGATTTTGCCATGGGAACCGGATTATAGCGTGATCTGGCGGCCCCGGGGCCGGTCAACGTCTCGTTAACCATAACCCTTTTAACTCCGTTAACCAAAGCCAGCCGATGGGCGCGCGCTGCACTGCGCGGCGCGCGGCTTTCTGCGTCCGGCCGGCCGGTCGATTTCGCCCGCATCCGGGCGCCGGAGGCACCAGCCGTTGCCGTCGCTTCGCTCAATCCTGCTTTTGGCCATCGCCGCGGCGTGCGGAACGCCGGCGCATGCACAGGTCGGCGCCAAGATCATCACGGTGCAGGACACGACCGGGGCGCTGGCGCCGCCGACCGAAAGCGACAGCAAGACCGCAGCGAAGAAATTTCAGGCCTTGCCGCAGCGCGCCCAGATCGGTCCGCCGACATCGTTCCAACTTCCGGCGTCGGGGGCGGGCGATACCGGGTTTGACTCCAGCAACACCAAGAAACGCAAAAACAAGACGAAGACCAAGCCCGCGCCTTTGACGGCCACCGCCAAGGATTTGCCGGCGGCGCAGCCGTTGCCTTTGCCCCTGCCATCGCCGAAAACGGACGACGCTGCAAGCAAAGCGCTGGCGCAGGCGCCTGGAACGCCGCCCGTTGCCTTCGGCCCGATTACGCCGCCACCGAAAAAACGCAAGCGGCAGGAGGAAGCCGACCCGTATGCGGCGCTGGGCGTGCACGCCGGCAGCTTTTATCTCTATCCGGCGATCGAACTGAGCGCGGGACATGATTCCAATCCGGGCCGGACGCCGGGCGGTCCAAGTGCCGGCGTTTATACCGTCGCGCCGGAATTGCGGGCGCAATCCGACTGGTCGCGGCATGAGTTCAAGGCGGATTTGCGCGGCAGCTATAGCTGGTATTCACCGGATACGACGCCGTCGCTGAATCGGCCCTACTTCAACGGCAAGGCCGACGGCCGCGTCGACGTGACGCGCGATACGCAGATCGATCTCGGCGCCCGCGCGCTGGTTTCGACCGACAATCCCAACAGCCCGAACCTCGAAGCTGGACTTTCCCGGCTGCCGGTCTTCACCACCTTTGGCGGCAAGGCGGGCGGGACGCATCGCTTCAACCGCCTCGAAGTTTCCGCATACGGTGATGCGGAGCGCACCGTCTATCAGGAATCGCGGCTCACCAATGGCGCGACGGCGAGCAATGAGGATCGCAACTACAACCAATATGCCGGCACGGTGCGGGGCGCCTACGACGTCTACCCGGGGTTCAAGCCCTTCATCGAAGCAACGGCGGACACCCGCAAACACGATCTTGCGGCGGATTTCTCCGGCTATCGCCGCAATTCCGATGGGCTCACCGCCAAGGTCGGCTCGACATTCGACCTGTCGCGGCTGCTGACGGGAGAAGTTGCGATCGGCTACACGCAACGCAAATACGAAGACCCGCGCCTGAGCGATCTCAAGGGCCTGATCGGCAATGGCTCATTGATATGGACGCCGACCGCGCTGACGACGGTGAAGTTCACCGCGTCATCCACCGTCGGCGAATCCAGTGTCCCCGGGGTGTCCGGCGTTTTCTACCGGGACCTCGGCGTGCAGGTCGACCACGCCTTCCGGCGCTGGCTGATCGGCACCGTCAAGGCGGGCTTCGGCTACGATGTCTACAAGAACGGCGCGGTGCCAAGCGGCGCGGCGCTGGTGACCGCGTGCGATTGCGGGACGGTCGTCGCCACGGGCCCAGCCAGGGATCGCGTCGATCAACGGTTCTCGATCGGGGCCGGCCTGACCTACAAGCTGACGCGGCAGGCGCAGGTGAAGGGCGAGGTGCGCCACGAATGGCTGCGCTCGAACGTCACCGGCGTCGACTACACCGCCAATATTTTCCTGGTCGGCTTGCGCCTGCAGCTTTGATTATTTGTCGAGCAGGCGCTTGAGCTCGGCGCGCAAGGCGTCGCCGAGGTCGGGGCGGTCGAGACCATAAGCGACATTCGCCGCGAGAAAACCGATCTTCGAGCCGCAATCGTAGCTGTCGCCCTTGAATTTCAATCCGTAGAACGGCTGCGTTTTCGCCAGCGCGATCATGGCGTCGGTCAACTGGATCTCGCCGCCGGCACCCTTCTGCTGTTTCTCGAGCAGGTCAAAGATGTCGGGCTGCAAAATATAGCGGCCGGTGATGCTCAGATTCGATGGCGCTTTGTCGCGCGCGGGCTTTTCGACCATTTGGGTGATTTCAAAGGCGCGCCCCTTCGGCTTGCCGACGCCGACAATGCCGTACATGTCGACGCGCTCTGCCGCCACTTCCTCGACGGCAATGACATTGCCGCCGCCGAGTTCGGCATAGACGTCGGTCATCTGCTTCAGGCAGCTCGGCTTGCCCTTCACCAGAACGTCCGGCAGCAGCACGGCGAACGGCTCCTTGCCGACGATTTCGCGCGCGCACCAGACGGCGTGTCCCAGCCCAAGCGGATCCTGCTGGCGGGTGAAGCTCGCTTCGCCGGGGCCGGGCAAGTCGCGCGCCAGGCGTTCGAGCTCGGCGTTGCGCTTTTTCATCTCGAGTGTGGTCTCGAGCTCGAACTGGCGGTCGAAGTGATCTTCGATGGCGCCCTTGTTGCGGCCGGTGACGAAGATGAAATGCTCGATGCCGGCCTCGCGCGCCTCATCCACAACGTGCTGGATCAGCGGCCGGTCGACCACCGTCAGCATCTCCTTCGGCATCGCCTTTGTCGCCGGCAGAAAGCGGGTGCCGAGTCCGGCGACCGGAAAAATGGCTTTGCGGATGCGGTTCATCGGGTTTGGTGACGGTCGTCGATTTGATTTGCCGGAGATTCGACTGTTGCGACAGAAAGCACGGAACCGGCTGGCCGGTCCAGATGCTGAATTTCCGCCATTAACGTGCCCGAAACTTAATCCGATCAGGCATAGGGCCCAGATAACAAATGATCGCGATGAAGCGTTGCGCACAGCTTGTTGGTCTGGTGGGGGCGGTCGCGCTTTGCGCGCCCGCCTTTGCGCAGCTTGCGCAAAATGCCACTAGCACTGTCAGCCCATCGGCTCCGCCGCCGGAATGGAGCGGGGAGGCGGGTGCTTCGGGCCACCCTTTGATGACCGCGGAGGCGATCAGAGCCGCGGCCGGCAATTTCCGTCAATGCCTCGAAGGTCTCTGGCCGCAGGCGCAGAAGCGTCACGTCACGCGCGCAACCTATGACGCCCTGACGCGCGATCTCACCCCCGATCTGCGCATCATGGACCTGCTCGACAACCAGCCGGAGTTCACCAAATCGTTCTGGGACTACCTCGATGTCCTGGTGAACGAGGACCGCATCGCGCGCGGGCGCGAAATGCTGGCACAGCACCGCGCGACCTTCGACGCGGTAGAAAAAGCCTACGGCGTCGATCGTCATATCCTTGCGGCCATCTGGGGCGTGGAATCGAATTACGGCACGCTCGGCGGCGAGCGGCCGGTGCTGCGCTCCACCGCGACGCTCGCCTGCGTCGGGCGGCGTCAGCCTTACTTCCGCGAGGAGTTTCTCTCGACGCTGGAAATTCTCCAGCGCGGCGACGTGAAGCCGGAACGTCTCATCGGATCCTGGGCCGGCGCCTTCGGTCCAACGCAATTCATGCCGACCACGTTCAAACGCTTCGCCGTCGATTTCGACGGCGACGGCCGCCGCGACGTGGTCGACAGCGTCGCCGACGTGATGGCGTCCACCGCCAACAATTTGAAGCGCGACGGCTGGGTCACCGGCGCGAGCTGGGGCTACGAGGTCGTGGTGCCGGCCAATTTCGACTTCATGCTCGCCGACCGCGCGCAAAATCATACCGTCGCCGAATGGGCGCGGCTCGGCATCACGCGCCCCAACAATCAGCGCTTTCCGCGAACCGACGAGCAGGCCTATCTGCTGATCCCCGCCGGCGTGCAGGGGCCGGGCTTCCTGATGCTGCAGAACTTTCGCGTCATCATGAAATACAATCCCGCCGAGGCCTATGCGCTCGCGATCGGACATCTCGCGGACCGCCTGCGTGGCGGCGAAGCTTTCGCGCAAGCCTGGCCGCGTTATGAGCGCGTGCTCTCGCGCAGCGAGCGCCTCGAGCTTCAGCAGCTTCTGGCGCAGCATGGTTACGATCTGGGCGAGCCGGACGGACAGCTTGGACGCAAGACGCGCTCCGCGATTCGCGATTACCAGGCCAAAAACGGGCAAATCCCCGATGGTTTCGCCACGGTGGCGATCCTCGAGAAGCTTCGCGGCCGCTAGACAACGCAACTGCGGTCTTCAAGTTGACATTTTCCCGGCGT
>JAFBAG010000268.1 GCA_019247925.1 Pseudolabrys sp. | reverse complement strand
CCATCCGGGACTTTGTCGGGCTTCAGGAGAACGATTGGGATTTCAACAAGCCGGGCGCCATCGCCGGCTTCGGGCCGATCCTGCCCGAACACAAGGTGGGAGAGATGGTGGCGCGCTTGTTCGGCGAGGTCGCAAAGCCGGAAGCCGATCCGGACCTGGCCGACGACATGCAAACCCCGCCATCTTCGGCCGTTTCCACCACATCAACGGAGACTTCTGAGGCGGTCGCTGCCGCGCCTGACGCGACTGTCGAGCACGAGACGAAGTCAGCGACCTCGAACGAGCCCACTGTTGCGGTGCAACACGACGCTGCCGACGCTCGCCGCCACGGCGGCGCTCTGCCGCAGGTAAATCGGAAATCGTGATGGGGCTTATAGCCTTACGCTATTGACCCACATCGCGGTCGCGATACGCTCACATTGTAATTATTCGTAACTGCGCCAAGCAGTTCACTCAGGAAACGCATGCGGGATCCGGGCCTCAGCGAAGCTATTCGCGCCGTCGGCGGCGTGAGCGAGCTTGCTCGCAAAATAGGCATCTCCCAGCCCTCGGTCTCGAACTGGAGCCGCGTACCGGCGGACCGCATCGTCGCTGTCGAATCCGCGACCGGCATCGATCGCACCGTCCTTCGTCCGGATCTTTATGGCGCGTCTATTGCCGGCGGCGATGTCGACGAAATCGATGCGGCGCGCGCGCAAGAATATGCGCTGCTGAGCACGCTGCTGATGCGCGCACCGGATGCGCGGTTGCTTGCACAACTTGCTGAGCTGCGCGGCGATCCGACGCCGCTCGGCGTCGCGCATGCCGGTTTGTCCGACGCTGCGGCGAAGACCAACGCGGACAAGCTCGAACGCCAGTTCTTCGAATTGTTCATTGGCGTCGGCCGCAGCGAAATCATGCCTTACGGCTCTTATTATCTGACCGGCTTCCTGCACGAGCGCCCGCTGGCCCGGCTGCGCGACGACCTCAATGCGATGGCCATCGCCCGCGCGGACGACGTCTATGAGCCGGAAGATCACGCGGGAATTCTTTGCGAGATCATGTCCGGCCTCGCTAGCGGACGGCTCCCGGCGCCGGCTGGCTCCGACCGCATCATTTTCGAGAAACATATGGCGCCCTGGATCGGACGCATGTTCGCGGATCTCGAGCAGAGCGAAACGTCGATGTTCTACCAGCGTGTCGGGTCGCTCGGCCGCATCTTCATCGAAATAGAAACCGAAGCATTCGGCTTGCCCGCGTGATCGGCCGCAAGGACATCAAGGAGGTTACGGCAATGACAAAACAGAATGACGAAAAATCAAAATTGGGTCGTCGTGACTTTCTGCGCGCGCTCGGTGCCGGCGGTGTCGCCGTGACGGCCGCGGCGCCGCTCGGTGGCGAAGCCGCGGCAGCCGAAACCGACGATGAAAAGAAGAAGGCCCGTTACAAAGAGACGGACCACGTCAAGACTTACTATCGGGTCAACCGCTACTAATCGGAGGCACGCCGTGCTGATCAAAAGAACAGAACGTCAAGCGCGTCGCAGCGGCCTCGCCAGCGCGCTCACCCAGAAGGAAGGCGGCATGGATCGCCGTGCCTTCCTGCGCAAGTCAGGCTTGGCGGCCACCGGCCTCGCGGTCGTCGGCGCATTGCCGATGACCCAGGTGCGCAAGGCGCAAGCCGCCGGACCCAATCTCGCCGGCGCGACAATTCGCAAGAACATCTGCACGCACTGCTCGGTCGGCTGCACCGTGATCGGTGAAGTCGTCAACGGCGTGTGGGTCGGTCAGGAGCCCGGCTGGGAGAGCCCGATCAATCGCGGCTCGCACTGCGTCAAGGGCGCGGCGACCCGCGAGCTCGTCCACGGCGACCGGCGCTTGCGCTATCCGATGAAGCTGGTGAACGGCGAGTGGACCCGCATCTCCTGGGAGGTCGCGATCAACGAGATCGGCGACAAGCTCATGGAGATCCGCCAGAAGTCCGGCGCGGAATCGGTCTACTGGCTCGGCTCCGCCAAGTTCACCAACGAAGGCGCCTACCTAAACCGCAAATTCGCGGCGTTCTGGGGCACCAACAGCTCCGATCACCAAGCGCGCATCTGTCACTCAACGACCGTCGCCGGCGTGGCCAATACCTGGGGCTACGGCGCCATGACGAATTCGTACAACGACATCCGCAACTCGAAGACGTTGCTCATCCTCGGCGGTAACCCGGCCGAAGCGCATCCGGTGTCGTTGCAGCACGTGCTGATGGGCAAAGAGGAAAACCGCGCGAACTTCATCGTGGTCGAGCCGCGCCTGACCCGCACCGCCGCGCACGCGACCGAATACGGCCGCATCCGCTCGGGCACCGACATCCCGTTCATCTACGGGCTGCTGCACATCATCTTCAAGAACGGCTGGGAAGATAAGGAATTCATCAAGCAGCGCGTTTACGGCATGGACGACATCCGCAAGGCGGTCGAGCAATGGACGCCTGAGGAAGTCGAGCGCGTCGCCGGCATTCCGAAGGAGCAGCTCACCCGCATCGCGGAGAAATTCGCGAAGGAGCGTCCCTCGACCCTGATCTGGGCGATGGGTCAGACCCAGCATACGGTCGGCACCGCGAACGTGCGCGCCAGCTGCATCCTGCTGCTCGCGACCGGCAACGTCGGTCTTCCTGGCGGCGGCGCCAACATCTTCCGCGGCCACACCAACGTGCAGGGGGCGACCGACCTCGGCCTCGATATCGTGACGTTGCCGCTCTACTACGGCCTCGACGAAGGCGCGTGGCGGCACTGGTCGCGGGTCTGGGAAGTCGACTTCGAGTGGCTCAAGTCGCGCTTCGACGATCCGAAGTTCATGAACATGCCGGGCATCCCGTCGACGCGCTGGCATGACGCGTCATTGCTGCCCAAGGACAAGGTCGCCCAGAAGGACAACCTCAAGGCGATGGTGGTCATGGGTCACGGCGGCAATACCGTCACCCGCATGGCCGACGCCGCGAAGGCGATCGAAGCGCTCGATCTCCTGGTCGTGGCCGACCCACATCCGACCACCTGGGCGGCATTGTCGGGCCGCAAGAATGGCACCTATCTGCTGCCGGTGGCGACGAGCTACGAAACCAACGGCTCGCGCGTCGCTTCGAACCGCTCCATGCAGTGGGGCGAGCAGATCGTGAAGCCGATCTTCGAGGCGAAAGACGACAACGAGATCATGTACCTGCTCGCCAAGAAGCTCGGCATCGAAGACAAGATGTTCAAGAACATCAAGGTCGTGAACAATCTGCCGGTGCCCGAAGACATCCTCCGCGAGATCAATCGCGGCGGCTGGTC
>JAFBAG010000239.1 GCA_019247925.1 Pseudolabrys sp. | reverse complement strand
CCGATACCGTCTGCAGGTAGGGCTGCACGGAGGCGTGCTGCGCGTAGAAATTGGTGAGGTCGGGCACGAGGTCCTTCACCACCGGCTGATGCGGCAGCGGATAGATCTTCACGGTGTCGCGCTTCTCGTCGTCGATCGCGCGGGTGCAGGCGAGCGTGTTCTGCCCGTCGATGTTCATCGCGCAGGAGCCGCACACGCCTTCGCGGCAGGAGCGGCGGAAGGTCAAAGTCGGATCGATATTGTTCTTGATCCAGATCAGCGCGTCGAGAACCATCGGCCCGCACGCCTCGCGGTCGACGTGATAGGTGTCGATGCGCGGATTGGCATCGTCATCCGGCGACCAGCGGTAAATGCGGAATTCGGTGGTCTTGCCGGCCGACATCGGCCGCGGCCAATGCTTGCCCTCGGTGACTTTCGAATTTTTCGGCAGGGTGAATTCGGCCATCGTTCTTCTCGTTAATAAACCCGCGCCTTCGGCTCGATATAGGAGACGTCGTTGGTCAGGGTGTAGGTGTGCACCGGCCGGTAATCGAGCTTCACCTTGCCGCTATTATCGAGCCAGGCGAGCGTGTGCTTCATCCAGTTCTTGTCGTCGCGGTCAGGGAAATCCTCGCGCGCATGCGCGCCGCGGCTTTCCTTGCGGTTCTTCGCGGAATCGATCGTCACCACGGCCTGCTGGATGAGGTTGTCGAGCTCCAGGGTTTCGACGAGGTCGGAATTCCAGATCAGCGAGCGGTCGGCGACGCTGATGTCGGCCATGCCGCCATGGATGTCGTGGATCATCTTCGAGCCTTCCTCGAGCACCTCGGCGTCGCGGAAAACCGCGCAATTGGTCTGCATCGTCTTTTGCATCTTCAGGCGCAGCTTTGCGGTCGGGGTGCCGCCGGACGCATTGCGGAAGCGGTCGAGGCGCGACAGCGCGAGATCGGCGGAATCCTTCGGCAGCTCCGGCTGATTGGCGCCGGCTTCGACCGTCTCGGCGCAGCGCAGCGCCGCGGCGCGGCCGAACACGACGAGGTCGATCAGCGAATTCGAGCCCAGACGGTTGGCGCCATGCACGGACACGCAGGCCGCTTCGCCGAGCGCCATCAGACCCGGCACGACGACGTCGTTGTTCGCGCCTTTCTTGGTCAGGACTTCGCCGTGATAATTGCAGGCCAGCCCGCCCATATTGTAGTGGACCGTCGGCAGCACCGGGATCGGCGCGCGGCTGACATCGACACCGGCGAAAATGCGCGCGGTCTCGGAGATTCCAGGCAGCCGCTCGGCAAGCACAGCGGGGTCGAGATGGTCGAGATGAAGGAAAATATGATCCTTTTCCTTGCCAACGCCGCGGCCCTCGCGGATTTCGAGCGTCATCGCCCGTGAAACGACGTCCCTCGAAGCGAGATCCTTGGCGGAGGGCGCGTAGCGCTCCATGAAGCGCTCGCCCTCGGAATTCACGAGATAACCGCCTTCGCCACGCGAGCCTTCGGTGATCAGGCAGCCCGCCGGATAGATGCCGGTCGGGTGAAATTGGACGAATTCCATGTCCTGCAGCGGCAGGCCGGCGCGCAGCGCCATGGCATTGCCGTCGCCGGTGCAGATATGCGCCGAGGTGCAGGAGAAATAGGCGCGCCCGTATCCGCCCGTCGCGATGATCGTCATCTGCGCACGGAAACGATGGATGGTGCCGTTTTCGAGATTGAGCGCGATGACGCCCAGGCACCGGCCTTCGTCATCCATGATCAGATCGATGGCAAAGTACTCAATGTAGAACTCGGCCGAGTGGCTCAGCGCCTGGCCGTACATCGTGTGCAACATGGCGTGGCCGGTTCGATCGGCGGCGGCGCAGGTGCGCTGCGCGGTGCCCTTGCCGTAATGCGTGGTCATGCCGCCGAACGGGCGCTGGTAAATCTTGCCGTCCTCCTCGCGTCGCGAAAAGGGAAGGCCCCAATGGTCGAGCTCATAGACCGCGGCCGGCGCGTTACGGCAGAGATACTCAATCGCGTCCTGGTCGCCGAGCCAGTCGGCACCCTTGACGGTGTCGTACATATGCCAGCGCCAATCGTCCTCACCCATATTGCCGAGCGCGGCGGCGATGCCGCCCTGTGCCGCGACCGTGTGCGAGCGGGTCGGAAACACCTTGGTGATGCAGGCGGTCTTGAGCCCGGCTTCCGAGCAGCCGACCACGGCGCGCAGACCCGAGCCGCCGGCGCCGATCACCACGACGTCGAACGTATGATCCTCGATCGGATACGCTTTGCCATTGAAGGCGGGCGCGGCGGACGGCGCGGACTTGCCGTTGGGCTTTTCTTTTTTTGCCATCGCCTAAATTCCAAATGAAAGCTTGAGGATCGAGAAGACGCACAACACGCCGATCACCATGCAGAAGAACGTATTGCCGATGAGCATGAGCAGCTTGATCCGGTCAGAATGCACGTAATCGATCAGGATCTCCTGCATGCCGATCCACATGTGGTAGATGCCGCCGCCGACGAAAAGCAGCATGAGCACGGCGATCGCGGGAGAGCCGAGAACCCGCACCACGGCGGGCTGGTTGCGGCCGAGCAGTGAAATCACGATCACCACGAACACGATGGTCAGGATCAGCAACGCAACCGACGTCACGCGCACGTGCCAGAAATGATGCGTGCCGGAATGTGCTGGCCCAAAGCCACGCACCCGGCCGATCGGGCTGCGAATTTGATTGCGTGGCGCGCCGGCACTCATCGCGCGCCTCCCATCATCAGATAGCCGACGACCCACAACACAATCGTGAGGACGATCGAACCGACGAGTGTTGCTGTCGCAAGCATGTCGCGCTCGCCGTCATCGAGACCGTAGCCGAGATCCCAGATCAGGTGACGCAGGCCACCGAGGGCGTGGTGGATCAGCGCCCAGGTGTAGCCGAGCAGGATGAGGCGGCCGAAGATGCTGCTCATGAAGGATTCGATCGTCGCATAGGCGTTCGGACCGGAAGCGGCCGCGACCAGCCACCACGCCATCAGGATCGTGCCGTAATAGAGCGCGACCCCGGTGATGCGATGCATGACCGACATCGCCATTGTCATGGTGAGCCGATAGATGCCGAGATGCGGCGAGAGCGGCCGGGCTTTGAGGCGCGGGGCGGTGGTTGGGTCGAACATTGCGGAAGGAGCCTGAGACCAGCTATACTTCGTGGCGCGCGAAAATGCGCTTTGAGCAAACGGCTCGCAATCCGTGTTTTAACGAGCCAGCCTTCGTATGAGACGAAGGACCAGGAGCGCCGATGCGGTTCGACTTCCCAGATCTCAGCTTGTTTCGGCACGTGGTCGAGGCCGGCAGCATCACCCATGGGGCGGTGCGCGCCAATCTCGCGCTGGCAGCGGCCTCGACCCGCATCCGCAACATGGAAGAAACGCTCGGCGCTACCTTGCTGGTGCGCGGCCGGCAGGGTGTGACCCCGACGCCTGCGGGCCGGACGCTGCTTCAGCACGCCCGCACGATCCTCGAGCAGGCCGAACGCTTGCGGGAAGATCTCGGCGCTTATGCGGGAGGCATGGCCGGACAGGTGCGGGTGCTCTCGAACACCAATGCCCTGACCGAATTCTTGCCCGAGGCCCTGAGCGCGTTTCTCGCCGCCAATCCCAATGTCAGCGTCGATCTGGAAGAGCACCTCTCCGACGAAATCGTCGGCCTGATTGCGGAAGGGGTTGGCGATCTGGGCATCGTTGCGGGCACGGTCGATGCCGGTGGGTTGACGACTTATCCATTCCGCAGCGACCGCTTCGTCGCCGTGGTCGCCAAGGATCATCCGCTCGCCAAGCGCGATGCGATCTCGTTCGCCCAGGTCCTCGATTACGACATCGTCGGGCTTGATCGCGCCAGCGCGATTCAACGCTTTCTTGCGAGCAAGGCGGCAAATGTCGGCCGTCCCCTGCGGCTGCGGGTGCAGTTGCGCAGTTTCGACGCCGTGTGCCGGCTGGTCGAACGTAACGTTGCGGTCGGAATCGTTCCCTACACCACCGCGCGCGCCGCCGCGAAAGTCATGGCGATCAAGATCATCGAATTGACCGATCCCTGGGCGGTGCGCGAACTCACGATCTGCGTGCGCGATATCGACGCACTGCCGCCATACGCCCGGCAACTCGTCGAACACATGCGGGCGAAATAAATCTGTTGCGGCGCGGGAGAAACCGACAGTCACTCGCCGAGTTAGAGCTATTACGTTAGGCTACGGACTTTCAGGGAGACGTCCATGCGCAGTCCCACCCCCGTTCTTTTTGGTTTGGTCGCCGCTCTCGCAGTGACCTGCGTTACGCCGGCGTCGGCTCAGCTTGCGGTCGCGCAGATCAAGGACAGCAGCGGCAAGCCGATCGCCGATGCCAATTTCACCCAGACGCCGGCGGGCGTGCTCATTCGTCTCGACATCAAGGGTCTGCCGGCCGGCGAGCGTGCCTTCCACATTCACGCGGTCGGTAAGTGCGAAGCGCCATTCACGTCAGCCGGCCCTCATTTCAATCCGGGCGGGCACAAGCACGGCATGATGGCCGGCCAGGCTCACGCCGGCGACATGCCGAACCTGCACATTCCGCAAAGCGGCGAGCTGTCGATCCAGGTGCTCAACGGCGCGGTGACCTTGGAAAAAGGCAAACCCAACTCCTTGCTGAAGGAGGAGGGCACGGCGCTCGTCATTCACGCCAAGGCCGACGACTACAAGACCGATCCCGCGGGCGACGCCGGTGACCGGATCGCGTGCGGCGTGGTTACGGAAAGCGGGCAGGCGCCAAAATAATCAGCGCGGCAACAGCACCCAATAATCCAGATCGAGAATGACGGCGGCGTCGTATTCGCCGCCTTCATTTTTTGCGGGAAAGTCGCCGCACGGCCGGTCTTTGGTGGCGATGGTGCGCAGCCGCAGCGCGCCAACATCGGCGCGACCCGGGAGCTCGGCAGTCGCCAGCACCTGCGACCATGCGAACACGGTATTCCCTGCGAACAGCGGATTGACGTGCCGCCCGCCGTTGATCGCCGCGATATGGAAGGCGTTGGCAAGGCCGTTGAACGACAGCGCGCGCGCCAACGAAATCGCGTGTCCGCCATAGATCAGGCGCTGGCCGAACCGGCCTTTGCTTTCGGTGTAGTGGTCGAAGTGGATGCGCGCGGTGTTCTGGTAGAGTCGGGTCGCCAACATGTGTTCGGCATGTTCGACCGTGACGCCGGTGGCGTGATCGATTTTCTCGCCGGCCTTGTAGTCGTCAAACCGGCGCGCGCTGCCCGCCAGCACCGTGTCGTAAGCTTTGGCATCGATTTTCGGACACGCTGCCCCAAGCGCTTCGGCTGAGACGTCCTTGGGCAGCTCGGGGACCTGGTTACCCGGCGCGGCCGCGCTCTCGTCGCGCTTTCGCACCATGACCCAGCGCGCATAGTCGAGCACCGTATCGCCCTGCTGGTTCAATCCACGCGAGCGGACATAGACGATCCCGGTCTTTTTATTGGCGTTCTCGCGCAGCCCGATGACCTCGGATTGCGCGGTCAGTGTGTCGCCCGGATAAACCGGCTTGAGAAACCGGCAGTCGGCATAGCCGAGATTGGCGACCGCGTTCAGCGAGATATCCGGCACGGTCTTGCCGAACACGACATGAAAGACGAGCAGGTCATCCACCGGCGCGCGCGGATAGCCGATTTGCCGCGCGAATTCATCTGACGACTGGACCGCAAACCGCGACCCGAACAGCGCATTATAGAGCGCGACGTCGCCCGTTGTGACCGTGCGCGGCGTCGCGTGACGGATCACCTGGCCAAGCCGGAAGTCCTCGAAGAAATTGCCGGCGCTTTCGCTCACTGATCGCCCTCCGCTTAACTGCCATGATCACAAACCCGCCGATGAAGCGCCAGCGGCATCCTTGCAATAGGCTGCGCGTCCCATTAGCAATTCTGCGCATCCTTTCCGTGAGGCGTATCCATGGCGACCCATAAATTGCTGCTTCTGCCCGGCGACGGCATCGGCCCCGAGGTGATGGCCGAGGTGAAACGGGTTATCGAATTCTTCAACAAGAAGGGCCCCGACAAGTTCACCAGCGAGGAAGCGCTGGTCGGCGGCTGCGCCTACGACAAGCACGGCGTCGCGATCACCGACGAGACGATGGGGAAAGCGAAGGCCGCGGACGCGATCATTTTCGGCTCGGTCGGCGGACCGAAGTGGGACAAGGTCCCCTATGAGGTGCGGCCCGAGGCCGGCTTGCTGCGGCTGCGCAAGGATCTCGATCTCTACGCCAATATCCGCCCGGCCATCGTCTATCCGGCGCTGGCGGATGCGTCCTCACTCAAGCGCGAACTGGTCGAAGGGCTCGACATCATCATTCTTCGGGAACTTACCGGCGGCGTCTATTTCGGTGAGCCGAAGACCATCACCGATCTCGGCAATGGTCAGAAACGGGCGGTCGATACCCAGGTTTACGATACCTATGAGATCGAGCGCATCACCCGCGTCGCTTGCGAGCTGGCGCGCAAGCGACGCAACAAAGTCACGTCGATGGAAAAGCGCAACGTCATGAAATCCGGCGTGCTTTGGAACGAGGTCGCGACCGCGACCCATGCGCGCGAGTTCAAGGACGTCCAGCTCGAGCACATGCTGGCGGATGCCGGCGGCATGCAGCTCGTGCGCAACCCCAAGCAGTTCGACGTCATCGTTTGCGACAATCTG
>JAFBAG010000095.1 GCA_019247925.1 Pseudolabrys sp. | reverse complement strand
CATTTTATCGAAACCGGCGCGCCGCCAGGTTTCAGGCGCACACTCGACAATAAACGTCGCCGTATTCGCATCGAACTGGTAGGCATGGACCCAGATCCAGCCGTACTCGGTCTGCTCGAAAATGAAAGTGAAGGCGTCGTCGAACTTCTGGTGAGTGCCGAGCCAGATATATTTGCACGCACGCACGTCGATATCCGGCTTGAAGACGTCGGCATGAGCGGCGCGCACCCGCGAATTCACGCCGTCGGAGCCGACGACGAGATCATAATTGTCATACGCAGAGGCGTCGGTTACCTCGCTCTCGAATTCGAGCTTGATGCCGAGAGCTCGGGCGCGATCCTGCAAAATATTCAGGAAGCGCTGGCGGCCGATGCCGCAGAAGCCGTGGCCGCCGGACTTCACCACCACCCCGCGGTAATGCACCGCGATGTCATCCCAATACACGAACGCCTGGCGGATCAGCGCCGCGCTCTCGGGATCATTCTTCTCCAGATTGGCCAAGGTCTCGTCGGACAACACCACGCCCCAGCCGAACGTATCGTCCGGCTTGTTGCGCTCGACGACGACCACCTCATGGGAGGGATCCCGCAGTTTCAGGGAAATCGCGAAATAGAGCCCCGCCGGACCTCCACCAAGACAGGCCGCACGCATGATCGGGCTCCGATTGATATAGGCCTATAATATTTAGACCTAAAGCATTTGCAAGCGTCTCTATAGCGTCCTCATGGCGCCAGGTTTGACGAGGGCCTGGTGGGCGGTGACGGGATCGAACCGCCGACCCTCTCGGTGTAAACGAGATGCTCTGCCAGCTGAGCTAACCGCCCGTGCTCGCCCTATATCGTGCCTGCCCCGCGGCCCGCAATACAAACACCTGCGGCCGGGCCATGGGCCCGGCGGCGGACGATACGCTCCAAGAAAAGCGGAAAACGAACTTAGGCGTTGACGGCTTCTTTGAGGCCCTTGCCGGCCGCAAAGCGCGGACGGTTGGCCGCCTTGATCTCGACCGGCGCGCCCGTGCGTGGATCACGCCCGGTGCGGGCCGCACGCTTCACAACCTTGAAGTTGCCGAAGCCCATGATCTTCACGTCATCGCCGCCCTTGAGCGAGTTCGTGATCGCATCGAAGGTCGCCTCAATCACGTTGGCTGCGGCGGTCTTCGTAATCTGCGTTTTGTCGGCCACAGCAGCAATCAAATCGTTCTTGGTCATGACCGAATATCCCTCAAAAGCCGGCGTTCAAGCGCCGGCCCGGCATAAGGCTTCGTAACGCTCACGATTCGCAACTGCGAATCGCACAACCGTCGCAAATGCCTCAGGCGTTAACGCGAAAACCGAGCGTTCGGCGGCGTTTTCGGCGTTTGCATGGGCTGGGCAAAACGAGCTGTATGCGCGACGCTTTGTCCTCGCTCTTGTCAGCCCTTATCGCTTCGCGTTACGCAAAATCGTCGACCACTTTCTCGTCCACGAGGCGTAATGGCTAAATCTGTGAATGGCCGCAAGAAGCCGGCCAAACGCGTCAATCGCGCGCTCGTGCAGACAATGCTTTTCACGATTGCCGGCATTGTCCTCGTTCGCTTCCTCAGCCTCGGCCTCTATCCGCTGTTCGACAACACCGAAGGCCGGTACGCGCTGATCGGCGAAGTCATGTACATGACGGGCAACTGGATCACCCCGCAACTCAACCCCGGCGTTCACTTCTGGGCCAAACCGCCGCTCTCGTCGTGGGCCGTGGCCTTGTCGTATGCGCTGTTCGGCATCAACGACTTCGCGGCGCGCTTCTCCTCGTTCCTGTTTCTTCTCGGCGCCGGCAGCCTCACGTTTTTCCTGGGGCTGGTCTCGCGCGGCAAGGAATTCGCGCTGATCGCAACGTGCATATTCGCCAGCACCGCGCTTGCGTTCTATCTCGCCGGCGGAGTGATGACCGACCCCGCTTTGCTGCTTGGCGTCACCCTGACGATGGTTGGATTTTGGCGATGCATGACCGGCTTTGGCGGCTGGTCGTGGGGAAGCCTGATGTTTTTCGGCGGCCTGGTGATCTCGCTGCTCGCGAAAGGACCGATCGGCGTTGTGCTGCCCGGACTTTCAATCGGCGCATGGGTCGCCTGGCACGTGAAATGGCGCGATACCTGGCGCAACCTGCCTTGGATCACGGGCACGGTATTTGTCCTAGTCCTGTCGCTGCCCTGGTACGTCATGGCCGAAAAGGCCACGCCGGGGTTCATCAATTACTTCATCGTCGGCGAACATTTCTCACGTTATTTGGTCGCTGGTTGGTCCGGTGACATGTACGGCGGTCCCAAGCAATTGCCGTACGGGACGATCTGGGTGTGTTTTTTCCTGGCGGCCTTGCCTTGGTCCCTCCTCGTTGTGGTGGCGCCTTTCAACCGCCGCATGCGCAACATTTTTTTCAATAGGCGGTTCATCGCCGACGAGTGGCTGAGTTATTTGCTGTTCTGGAGCCTGGCGCCGCTGATATTTTTTACGGTGCCGAGGATTCTTCTTATTACTTACGTCGCAACCAGCCTGCCTGCGTTCGCGCTCCTCACCGCTCACAATCTGCAACGGCTGCAAATGGACCGGCGGCCCTACCTCCTGGCCGGTGCCGCGGCGATCGTGCCAATCATCGTCCTGCTATTTTTCATCGGCGGCCAAAACGTGCCGGCGTTTGCGGCACAGATGCCGACCGAAGCCAAGATCATCGCCTCTTATGAACAGCAAAAGAAAAGCGCGGGCTATAATCTGACCTACGTTTTTACGCGGCCGTTCTCGGCGGAGTTTTATTCCAAACGGCGCGTCGGCCTGGCGCGCACCGCGGAGGACGTCAGACGCGTCCTGCAACAGGGCCCGGATCCGTTTTTCGCCATCGCTCGCGACCGCTATATGGAACTACCAGCGGATTTGCGCGAGCGGCTTGAAATCGTCGCCGACCACAACGCCACGCTGCTGCTGCGGCGGAAATGAAAACGGCGGCGCTGGTGCGCCGCCGTCGTCTTTTATTTCGGTTCTCTTAGTGCGCGGTGAGACCTGAAGAATCCTCTTCCACCACGCCGTCGACCGAGCTCTCAACCGGTTTCGCGGTCTCGTCCCACTCGATGGGCTTGAGCTCGCGCACCAGCGCACGGGCCAGAACTTCGTCCATGCGCGAGACCGGCACGATCTCGAGACCTTTTTTGATGCTGTCGCTGATCTCGACCAGATCCTTGGCGTTCTCTTCGGGGATCAGCACAGTCTTGATGCCGCCGCGCTGAGCCGCCAGGAGCTTTTCCTTGAGACCGCCGATCGGCAGTACCCGGCCGCGCAACGTGATTTCACCGGTCATCGCGACGTCGCGGCGCACAGGAATCCCGGTCATCACCGAGACGATCGAGGTGACCATCGCCACGCCTGCGGAAGGACCATCCTTCGGCGTTGCGCCTTCCGGCACATGGACGTGGATGTCCTTCTTGTCGAACAGCGGCGGCTTGATGCCGAATGCGGCCGCCCGCGAGCGCACATAGGACGCCGCGGCCGAGATCGATTCCTTCATCACGTCGCGCAGATTGCCCGTGACCGTCATCTTGCCTTTGCCGGTCATGGATGTGCCTTCGATGGTGAGCAACTCGCCGCCCACATCGGTCCACGCCAAGCCGGTGACCACGCCGACCAGGTCTTCCGCCTCGATCTCGCCGTACCGGAACTTCGGAACGCCGAGATAATCGGACAGGTTGGCGTCGGTGACCTCGATCGACTTCTTCTTCGAGGTCATCAGCTCTTTGACGGCCTTGCGGATCAGCGTCGAGATTTCGCGCTCGAGATTGCGCACGCCGGCTTCCCGCGTATAGCGGCGGATGAGCGTGAGCAGCCCGCCTTCGTCCATGGACCATTCCTTGGATTCAAGGCCGTGCTTGGCGATCGCCGCCGGGATCAAGTGCTTGCGCGCGATCTCTACCTTCTCATCCTCGGTGTAACCGGCGATACGGATGATCTCCATGCGGTCCATCAACGGCGGCGGGATATTGAGCGTGTTCGCCGTCGTGATGAACATCACGTTGGAGAGATCGTAGTCGACTTCGAGATAGTGGTCGTTGAAGGTGCTGTTCTGCTCGGGATCAAGGACCTCGAGCAGCGCCGAGGACGGATCGCCGCGGAAGTCGGCGCCCATCTTGTCGACCTCGTCGAGCAAGAACAGCGGATTGGCCGTCTTTGCTTTGCGCATCGACTGGATGATCTTGCCAGGCATCGAGCCGATATAGGTGCGGCGGTGACCGCGGATCTCGGCTTCATCGCGCACGCCGCCGAGCGACACGCGCACGAATTCGCGTCCCGTGGCTTTGGCAATCGACTTGCCGAGCGAAGTCTTGCCGACGCCGGGCGGGCCGACGAGGCACAAGATCGGGCCGGTGAGCTTGTTGGCGCGTTGCTGGACCGCGAGATATTCGACGATGCGTTCCTTGACCTTGTCGAGGCCATAGTGGTCCGCATCGAGCACATCTTGCGCGAGCTTGAGGTCTTTCTTGACCTTCGACTTCTTGCCCCACGGAATCGAGAGCAGCCAGTCGAGATAGTTGCGCACGACCGTCGCCTCGGCGGACATCGGTGACATCTGCCGCAGCTTCTTGAGCTCGTGCGTCGCTTTCTCGCGTGCCTCTTTCGAAAGCTTGGTGCGCTTGATCTTCTCTTCGAGCTCGGCGATCTCGTCCCGGCCCTCGTCGTCGCCGAGCTCCTTCTGGATCGCCTTCATCTGCTCATTGAGATAATATTCGCGCTGGGTCTTCTCCATCTGACGCTTGACGCGCGTGCGGATGCGCTTCTCGACTTGCAGGACCGAGATCTCGCTCTCCATCAGCCCAAGCACTTTTTCCAGGCGCTGGGTGACGGCGGGCGTCTCCAGGATGTCCTGCTTGTCGGAAATCTTGACGGCGAGATGTGAGGCGACGGTGTCGGCCAGCTTGGCATAGTCGTCGATCTGCTGAACGACGCCGACGACTTCGGGCGAGACCTTCTTGTTGAGCTTCACATAGCCTTCGAACTCGGTCACGACCGACCGAGCGAGCGCCTCGGCCTCGACGCGTTCGCCGATATCATCGGCGATCACGGTGGCGTCGGCCTCGAAATAATCGTTGCGATCGGTGTATTTGACGACCTTGGCGCGCGCGATGCCTTCGACCAGCACCTTCACAGTGCCGTCGGGCAGCTTGAGGAGTTGCAGCACGCTGGCGAGCGTGCCGGTCTCGAAGATCGCGTCGGTCGCCGGATCGTCGTCGGACGCATTCTTCTGGGTCGCGAGCAGAATGTAGGTGTCGGACCGCATGACCTCTTCGAGGGCGCGAATCGACTTCTCGCGGCCCACGAATAGCGGAACGATCATGTGCGGAAACACCACGATGTCGCGCAACGGCAGGACCGGATAGGCCCGTGTCTCGCCCGGTTGCAGGGTGGGTTTGGGTTTGGCGACGGTCATGGTCTTCTTTCCTTTCGTGCTGCCCCTGCTTTTGGCCCCGCACAGCGGCAGCCAACTCGGCAGTGCATTGTCTCGATCCAGGGAGCGAAAGCTTGGCAGGAATTCCCGCTTGGATAACGGGTACGAAACCCTGACTCGAACGGACGCTACGATCCTTCGTACGCGAATTTAGCAGCGACGCTATAGCTATGTCGGCCTTGGCCACAGCGCAAGTAAGGCGGGTTATAAGGGTAAAAGTCCGCAACCGAACGCTACACGGCAACAAGAAACGGGCGAATCGAGAGCCCGCTCCGTCAGCGTAGATGACCGAACGGTAACCTGTTAGGCGCTCGCGCCGCCGACGGCTTCGTTGCCGCGGTCGCTACGGTCCGCATAGATATAGAGCGGCCGCGCCGTGCCCTCGACCACTTCCTTGGAGATGACGACTTCCTCGACCCCTTCGAGGCTCGGCAAATCGAACATCGTGTCGAGCAGAATGCCTTCCATGATCGAGCGCAGACCGCGCGCGCCGGTCTTGCGGTCGATGGCCTTGCGGGCGATCGCGCCAAGAGCTTCTTCGGCGAGCGTCAGATCGATCGACTCCATTTCGAACAGCCGCTGATACTGCTTCACCAGCGCGTTCTTCGGCTCGACCAGAATTTTCTTGAGCGAAGCCTCGTCGAGATCCTCGAGCGTGGCGACGACCGGCAGACGGCCGACGAATTCCGGGATCAGGCCGTATTTGAGCAAATCCTCAGGCTCGACCTCGCGGAAGATTTCGCCGGTCTTGCGGTCCTCCGGCGCCAGAACTTTCGCCGAGAAGCCGATTGAGGTCGAGCGGCCGCGCGCCGAGATGATCTTGTCGAGGCCGGCGAATGCACCGCCACACACGAACAGAATGTTGGTCGTGTCGACCTGCAGGAATTCCTGCTGCGGATGCTTGCGGCCACCCTGCGGCGGCACGGAAGCGATCGTGCCTTCCATGATCTTGAGCAGCGCCTGCTGTACGCCCTCACCCGACACATCGCGGGTGATAGAGGGGTTGTCCGACTTGCGGCTGATCTTGTCGATTTCGTCGATATAGACGATGCCGCGTTGGGCGCGCTCGACATTGTAGTCGGCGGCCTGCAGCAACTTGAGAATGATGTTCTCGACGTCCTCGCCGACGTAACCAGCTTCGGTGAGCGTCGTGGCGTCCGCCATTGTGAACGGCACGTCGAGGATGCGCGCCAGCGTCTGCGCCAGCAGCGTCTTGCCCGAGCCCGTCGGCCCGATCAGCAGGATGTTCGACTTCGCGAGCTCGACGTCGTTATGCTTCGACTGATGATTGAGCCGCTTGTAGTGGTTGTGC
Source organism: Pseudolabrys sp. (assembly GCA_019247925.1). Taxonomy (GTDB): domain Bacteria; phylum Pseudomonadota; class Alphaproteobacteria; order Rhizobiales; family Xanthobacteraceae; genus Pseudolabrys. The sequence goes on along the minus strand of JAFBAG010000095.1, from coordinate 3,769 downwards.
ACCGCGACGGAGAGGACTTTCTTGGCGTGATCCTGGCCGATGACATAATCGTCGAGGACCTTGCGGATTTCCTTCGGCGTCGGGATGCCATCGCGCGACTTCACCAGCGAGGACTTGTTCTCCTCGCGGATGATGTCCATGCACAGCTCGACGCACTCGTCGCAAATGAAGACGGTCGGCCCGGCGATGAGCTTGCGCACTTCATGCTGGCTCTTGCCGCAGAAGGAGCAGTAAAGCGTGTTCTTGGAATCGCTACCGCCGACTTTGCTCATCAATTTCTCCAGTCTCGTCCCGCACGGCCCGTTGCGGCTTCCGGTATTCCCGACCTGTTACAACCGAAGCAATTACCGCGCCGAGATGCATCATCTTTCACGGGGGATTCGAGTTCCCCTGGCGCGCAGCATAAGCGAAGCATGCTAACGGCGGGATAATCAAGATTCGATTAACGATACCGCGCCCTTGGCACTCTCCTCATCCTTAGAGGGACAGCGGATGGCTAAAGCAAGGCAAAGCTGCTGGCTTTGTCCGCTTACGCCGACTTCGGCATGAGTTCATCCGGCCGCCGATCGATAACCCTGTCGACAAGTCCGAAATCCTTGGCGCCGTCCGCGGTAAGGAAGTAGTCGCGTTCCAGCGCATCCTCGATCTTCTTGATCGATTGGCCGGTGTGCTTCACGTAGATCTCGTTGAGTCTCTTCTTCAGGTTAAGAATTTCTTGCGCGTGCAGCATGATGTCGGTCGCCTGGCCCTGGAACCCGCCCGAAGGCTGGTGAACCATGACGCGGGCATTCGGCAGGCAGAAGCGCATGTCCTTTTGACCGGCGGCGAGCAGCAGCGACCCCATGGACGCCGCCTGGCCAACGCACAGCGTCGAAACCGGCGGGCGGATGAACTGCATCGTGTCGTAGATCGCCATACCCGACGTCACCACGCCGCCCGGCGAGTTGATGTACATCGCGATTTCTTTTTTCGGATTTTCCGCCTCGAGGAACAGCAGCTGGGCGACGACCAAGGTCGCCATGCCATCTTCGATGCCGCCGGTGATGAATATGATGCGCTCTTTGAGAAGCCGCGAAAAAATGTCGTAGGCCCGTTCCCCGCGGTTGGTCTGTTCGACCACCATCGGCACCAGGTTCATGTAAGTTTCGACTGGATCCTTCATCTCGCCTCCCCGGCGCGCCCGACAAGCCTCGAATCGCGGCCGGAACGAACTTAGACGCCCGGCGCTCGCGCGCAAGCCGCACCCTGACTTCCAGATAAGGCGGTCCAAGGCTTCTGCAAGTATGGTTTGCGCAGCCTTGCGCGAATCAAACAGCGGCTATGCCGCCTCGTCGTCGTCCTTGAAGAGGTCCTCGCGCGAGACCTTCTGCTCTTCGACCTTGGCGAGTTCGAGCAGGAAGTCGACGACCTTCTCTTCAAAAAGCGGTGCACGCAGGGCGCCCAACGCCTGTGGATTTTGCCGGTAATAATCCCACACGCGCTGTTCCTGTCCCGGGTAACGGCGGGCGTGCTCGATCACGCCGCGGGACAATTCCTCATCGCTGACCGTGATCTTGTTGCGCTCACCGATCTCGTTCAATAGCAGGCCGAGCCGCACACGCCGTTCCGCGATTTCGCGATAGTCCTTGCGCGCCTCATCCTCGGTGGTTTCCTCATCGGCGAATGTCCGGCCCTGACGCTCGAGCTCGGTGTTCACTGATTTCCACACGCGATCGAACTCTTCGCCGACCAGCGAGGGCGGCGCTTCGATCTTGTGGCTCTTGTCGAGCGCATCCAGGAGAGCGCGCTTGAGTTTGGCGCGGCTCGCCTCAGCGTGTTCTTTCGTCAGACGATCCTTGATGGCGGCGCGAAGCTTTTCGAGCGACTCCAGACCCAACTTTTTCGCAAACTCATCGTCGATCTGAACGTTACCCGGCGCCTCGACCGTCTTGATCGTCGTGTCGAACTTGGCGATCTTTCCCGCCAGTGTGCTGTTGAGATAATTGGTCGGGAAGGTCGCGGTGATCTCGCGCTGCTCCCCCGCTTTCGCGCCGATGAGTTGGTCCTCAAAACCCGGAATGAAAGTGCCGGAGCCGATGGCGACACGCACATCTTCCCCGGTGCCGCCTTCGAACGGCTTGCCATCAATCGAGCCGGTGAAATTGATCGTGACGTGGTCATCTTTCGCGGCGCCCTCGCCCGCGGCCTTGGATGCGTAAGGCCGGTTTTGCTCGGCAAGGCGCTTGAGGGCTTCCTCGACTTCAGCATCCTCGATGTCGGCAACCGGCTTCTTTAGCTTGATCGACTTGAGATCGCCGATCTCGATCGGCGGCACGATTTCGAGCGCGATCGTGTAATCGAGATCGCGCTTGCCGGAAATCACCTGCTCGATGGCGTCCTGCTCTTCCGGGAGAGTGACTTTCGGCTCCGTCGCGAGCCGGAGATTCTTGTCGGCGACAATCTGGCTGTTGGTGTCGCGCACCGTCGCTTCAATCGCTTCCGCCATCGCGGAGCGGCCATAGAGGCGCTTGAGATGCTCGACGGGCACCTTGCCGGGCCGAAAGCCGTTGATGCGGACCTGGGTCTTGAGCGTATTGAGGCGCTCGGTGAGCTTGGCGTCGAGTTCAGCGGCGGGAACGCTGACCTTGTACTCGCGCTTGAGGCCTTCGGATAAAGTCTCGGTAACTTGCATGATCACTCGTCTCTTTATCGCGGCAGATACACCGGCACGCCGCGTTGTTGAGCTGGGATTATAGACGCCGCGGCGTGGTGCGGGCGGAGGGATTTGAACCCCCACGACTTGCGTCGCTGGAACCTAAATCCAGTGCGTCTGCCAATTCCGCCACGCCCGCAAAGGGCCATCCCTGCGCTGCCGTCATGCGCAGGGCTTACCTTCCATACTGCCGGGGGGCAAGCGTTTAGGGCTGCGCTGACTGAGGCAAAAAGCCTTGGATTATCGCGGGATAAACCTCGGCGAGGTCTTCCGCGATCAGGCCGGGTCCTAGACGGGCACCCGCCTCGCCATGGATCCAGGCTGCGGCGCAGGCCCCTATGAAAGCTGGCATGCCTTGGGCCAGCAGGCCGGCAATAGTTCCGGCAAGTACGTCACCGGCACCGGCCGTCGCCAGATAGGGCGATCCCTGTGCGGACACGCAAGCGTGTCCGTCCGGCGCCGCAATCACGGTGTCCGCCCCTTTCAGCAAAACGATAGCCTTCATGGCTGAGGCAGCGCGGCGCGTTTTTTCAAGCTTCGACTGGCCATCATTCTTCTCGGCAAAGAGGCGCGCAAACTCGCCTTCGTGGGGCGTCAGCACAACAGGCGCGGTTCTGACAGCTATCATTTGCGCGAGTTCTTCGGCTTTGCCTTCAAAACTCGTCAAGGCATCGGCATCGAGGACGACTGCGGCGTCGCTCGCGAGCGCGGCCGTTACCTGTTCGCACATCTGCGATCCAACGCCTCCGCCGGGTCCAACCACGACGCTGTTGCGCCTTTTGTCTCTCAGAAACTGCGCAAGCGCCGCGCCGACTTTAACCTCTCTCACCATAATCGCCGCGGTTTCCGCCGCATGAACCGCAACAGCATCGGGCGGCGAGACGATAGTTACGAGGCCCGCACCGGAGCGTAGCGCGGCGCGCGCGGCCAGACGCGCGGCGCCGGTGCTGGGTAAGCCACCAGAGACGACAACGACATGCCCGCGGTCATATTTATGGCCTTCAGTGCGGGGTCGCGGAAATACGCCGCGCCACCCTTCCGGATCGTTCAAAACGGTTTGAGGCTTGATCGTATCGA
>JAFBAG010000079.1 GCA_019247925.1 Pseudolabrys sp. | reverse complement strand
GGCGTCACTGACGGCATCGAGAAACCGCGGAAGGTGGCGCATCGCTCCCGTGGGGAGGTCGTGCAGAACCATCAGCGTCCAGGCGCGCTCCTGGCACTGGCGCAGCGCGCGCTCGACCCAGCCTTCAGGGTCGTTCCAATCGCGCGGAATCGCGTTCCACAACACGCAAGTATAGCGACCGCGCGCGAGATAAGAGGCGGCCCCCGTTGTGAGGAGATGCGGCCCAAGCGCACCGGCGCCGCCTTGCGGACGGAAATAGCGGTGGGGATCGGCGAGCGCGCCCAGTTCCTTTTCGGTGCGGCCGATTTCGCGCTCTGCCAAATCATTTTCCCCGCGGGAGCCAAACGGACCTGAATGACTCCAGGTATGATTGCCGATGACATGGCCTTCCGCTTTCGCCCGTTCGCACAGGGAGCGGCGTCCCGGCTCCACGAGCTTTTTTCCCAACACGAAAAACGTCGCGCGCACGTTCTTGCGCGCCAGAATATCGAGCACCGCCGGTGTCGTTTCGGGCTCCGGGCCGTTGTCGAAGGTCAAGGTGAGATCAAACATCCTGGCTGCTTGACGTATTTTCCGCCTTGCAACAACCCTGCAGGTGGGTTGGCGGTTCAGCCGCGGACGCATAGGGTATGCCGCGTTTTAGGAAACGGGAATGCGCCGATGCCGCTGATCGACACCAACGGAACGAAGATCAACGTTGAAGTTTCTGGCCCGGAGAACGCCCCGGTGCTGATGCTGTCCAATTCGCTCGGCACCAACCTGCATATGTGGGACGACCAGGCGGCGGCATGGTCGAAGCATTTTCGCGTCGTGCGTTACGACCGGCGTGGTCATGGCAAATCGGCGGCGCCGAAGGGCCCCTACTCGTTTGATATGTTGGGCCGCGACGTGCTCGGCATTCTCGACGCGCTCAAGATCAAGACGATCAACTGGTGCGGCCTGTCGATGGGCGGCATGGTGGGACAATGGCTTGGCGCCAATGCCCCCGACCGCGTTAACAAGCTCGTCCTCTCCAACACCAGCTCGCATTACACGGACAAGACGCCGTGGAACGACCGCATCAAGCAAGTCGAGGAGAAGGGTCTGGGCTCGTTGGTCGAAGGCAATATGCAGCGCTGGTTCACCGAGGGTTTTCGCACGCGCGCACCGGATACGATCGCCAAGATGAAGAACATCTTCGTCACGACCAGCGTCGACGGCTATCTCGGCTGTTGCGCGGCGATCCGCGACATGGATTTCCGTGCCAGCAATCCGAAAATCAAGGCGCCAACCTTGGTCATTGTCGGCGCGCAAGACCCGGCGACGCCGCCGGCCGCCGGCGAAGCGATCCAGAAAGCGATCCCCGGCGCCAAGCTCGCGAGCCTCGACGCCGCGCACATCGCCAACATGGAAAAGCCGGCGGACTACACCAAGACGGTTGCGGATTTCCTGAAAGGCTGACGCCATGGACGACAAGGAACGCCATGAGAAGGGCATGACCAAGCGCCGCAAGGTGCTGGGCAATGGGTGGGTCGACAAATCGATCGCCGGCAAGACGGCGTTCAATGCCGAATTTCAGGATTTCATCACACGCTACGCCTGGGGCGAACTCTGGCAGCGCCCGCATTACGACGAGCGCACACGCCGCATCCTCGTAATCGGCTCAATGGTGGCACTCGCGCACTGGGAAGAGTTTCGCCTGCACGTCCGCGCCGCGCTGGCCGAAGGCGGCTTCTCGGCCGATGACATCAAGGAAATCATTCTCCAGCAGGCGATCTATTGCGGCGTGCCGGCGGCAAACCACGCTTTCAAACTGGCCGGAGAGATCATCACCGAATTGAAAAAGTAGACTTCGTCCTTTTTTCCAACTGGCGCGTTGGTAGCTCACGACAAGGAGCGCGCCATGGTCGAAGTCCGCAAGGGGATGCCGCCGGTCAAGCTCGGCGAGCACGAATTCAAAAAGCGGTTTCTGTCGCGGTTCATTGACCCGGCGTTCGAGCCACTTAAGGCCGAACTCGACAAGATCGCGGACGCGGCCTGGGACGGTTATAAAAACAGCCGCAAGGCGCCGCACACCGTCAAGGCCGGGCCCGGCTTCGCCGACCCAGACTACGATCTTTCGGTCGAATGGCTCGAAGCCCGCAACGCTGTACAGGCAGCGCAACAGCGCTTCGAGGACAAGGCGGCGCCCTCGCGCATCCTATTGGTCAATGGCTCGGCGCGCAGCGAGCACACCTGCCCGGGCGAAATGTCGAAGAGCTGGCGGCTCGTCGAACTCAGCGAAGCCCTCGTGAAGGCCGAACCCGGCTTCGAATGCGACGTGCTCAACCTTTCCGTCCTTGCCTCCGAATTCAATCGCGTGATCTATCCATGCAAATCGTGCGTCTCAACCGCGATGCCGCTCTGTCATTGGCCCTGCTCCTGTTACCCGAACCACTCGCTGCAACAGAACAATGACTGGATGAACGAGATCTATCCGCGCTGGGTGGCGGCGCATGGCGTGATTCTGATCGCGCCGGTGAATTGGTATCAAGCGCCGTCCGCGATGAAATTGATGATTGACCGGCTGGTCTGCGCGGACGGCGGCAACCCGGATCCAAGCTCCACCCATGGCAAGGATGCGAAGAAGGCCAAGGAGATCGAGCTTGCCGCCTGGCCCTACCCGCGCCATCTGGCGGGCCGCGTATTCGGCGTGTTCGCGCACGGAGATTCAGCGGGCGCCGAGACGCTCCGCGACAGCCTGCACAAATGGCTGACCGATATGGGCCTGATCCCGGCCGGCAAGCTTGCCACCGTCGACCGCTTCATCTGTTACCTCACGCCTTATGCGACGAGCCATGACGATCTCGACAAGGACGTCGATACGCAGGAGGACATGCGCAACGTGGCGCGGACGGTTGTCAATGCGGTGAAGATGTTGCGCGCAGGCAAGCTCAGGCAGCCCGACGGGGGGCTGCAAGAACCGCGACAAAAATAGAGGCGATGGAAGCTTAGCGCTTCCAGGGCATGAACCACCGCCCGCGCCCGGCTTCGGCGAGCGGAAGCTCGGTGCCGTCGGCAAGCGCCGGCACAAGGTCTTCCTTCGGAACGCCGCGCGAGCGTTCGATGATGCACAGCGCGGAAGCAAGGCCCGCAAGCAGCAGCTGGATGGTGAGTTCACGCACGAGATCGGCATTGCCCGACCACAAGGCCGGCGCGACCGCACCGATCGTCACCAGCACCGCGATCAGAAGCCCGCTTTCGAGAATTTCGTTCTGCACCTGGCCCGCGATCAGACTGCGGAAGCGGTCAAGCACGTGGACCGCGCAGACGCCGGCGACGGTGAGCTTGAGCGCTCCGATGACGGCGGCGAGTTTGATCAGCCCTTCGGGGCCGAAGCCCGCCAAGCGGCCGAGTCCAAACACAATCTGCGAACGCCACACATCGTCGAGCCCGTAAGTCGGCGAGGTCAGAATGCGCAGCGCATCGAAACCCCAGAACAGCGTGAAGTAGAGCGCAATCGCCAAGATCATCGCCGCGATGATTCCTGAAGCCCGCATGAGGTGTCGCCTCCCAATAAACTTGACCCCAGTCGTAGCCAGTTAAAATGCGCCCTTCAAAGCAAACCAAACTTTTACCTTACCCGTTAAGCGCGATCGTCCGGGCGCAGGGTTAATTCCTGCGAGTGCGCAAAAAGAAAACCCCGCCAAACGGCGGGGCTCTCACTCTGTTACCAGATCAGATTAGCGGTTCTGGTTCTGCTGGCCACCTTGGCCACCTTGACCACCCTGCTGGCCGGGCTTCTGGCCGCCCTGCTGCTGCTGGCCGCCCTGCTGGCCGCCACCGCCCTGCTGCTGGCCGGGCTTCTGGCCGCCTTGCTGCTGCTGGCCACCTTGGTTTTGATTCTGATTGGTATTCTGGTTCATCTGTTTTCCTCTCTCATGAGATCCAACAGAAACCAACGCGCCGCCGCATCTTTTCGTTCCGTTTGGAACTGCACAGTGCGCGCGCACACCGACTAACGCCCATCTGCGTCATCGGTGGCGTTGCCGGGGCAATGAGCGCTCGTTAAAGTTCCGCTCTGGCCGTCGCGCGGGCGGCTCGTTCTAAGGCGCACCGCACGTATGGAATATTTCGTCCAACAATTGATCAACGGCGTCGCGCTCGGTTCCATCTATGGCCTGATCGCGATCGGCTACACGATGGTTTACGGCATCATCGGCATGATTAACTTCGCCCATGGCGATATTTTCATGGTGGGCGCCTTTGTCGCCTTGATTACATTTCTCGTTCTCGTCGCCATTGGCGTCACCGCTCTGCCGCTCGCCTTGTTTCTCGTCCTGCTCGTGGCGATGGCGCTGACCGCGCTCTACGGCTGGACCGTCGAGCGCATTGCCTATCGCCCGCTGCGCCGTTCGTTTCGGCTGGCACCGCTGATCTCGGCGATCGGCATGTCGATCATCCTGCAGAATTATGTGCAGATCGCGCAGGGCGCGCGGGTCAAGCCGCTGCCGCCGCTGATCACCGGCGGCTACACTTTGTTCGAAAGCAACGACTTCGCGGTGCAGCTTTCCAATGTGCAGATTTTGATCATCTGGCTCACCTTCACGCTGATGATCGCCTTCTCATGGATGATCGCCAAGACCCGCCTCGGCCGCGACATGCGCGCCTGCGAGCAGGATGCGCGCATGGCGTCGCTGGTCGGGGTCGACACCGACCGCACCATCTCGCTGACCTTCGTGATCGGCGCGGCGCTCGCCGCAGTCGCCGGCATGATGTACCTGCTCTATTACGGGGTCGCCGATTTCTACATCGGCTTTATTGCCGGCGTGAAAGCCTTTACCGCCGCCGTGCTTGGCGGCATCGGCTCGCTGCCCGGCGCCATGCTCGGCGGGCTGCTGATCGGCCTCATCGAAACGTTCTGGTCCGCCTATTTCTCCGTCGAATACAAGGACGTCGCCGCTTTCGCCGTTCTGATCGTGGTGCTGATCTTCCTGCCGACCGGCATTCTCGGGCGGCCGGAAATCGAGAAGGTCTGAGCGGGGCGTGACCGAGCAGAGCGCACCAGCCGCCGCGGTCCCGAGCCGGTTCCCGGCCGCGCTCAAAAGCGCCGCGCTTTCCGCCCTGGTGGCGTTCGGACTGTTCTCCCTGATCGTCGGCGCACGCACCGATCAGGGGCCGACCGGCGCCTTGATTGTGTTTCCGCGGCTCGATGATCTCGCCTGGCTTGCGGGCGTGGTATTTGCCGGAAGCTTCCTGCGCACCCTGCTATTCGGCGATGCGCCGTTGCAGGTCAGCCGCCACTTCCCAAGCGGCGTCAAACGCATCGGCGCGCGGCTAAGCCGTTTCGCGGCGCCGGCCCTGCTTGGCTTTGCCCTGATCGCGCCATTGCTCTTTTACAGCAACCGCTACTACCTCGATCTTTCCATCCTGGTGCTCACTTATGTGATGCTCGGCTGGGGCCTCAACATCGTCGTCGGCCTCGCGGGGCTTCTCGATCTCGGCTACGTCGCCTTCTACGCGGTTGGCGCTTACTCCTACGCGCTGCTCGCGCAGAACTTCGGGCTGTCTTTCTGGATCGGTCTGCCACTTGCGGGAATCCTGGCGGCGTTCTGGGGCGTCCTGCTCGGCTTTCCGGTGCTGCGGCTGCGTGGCGACTATTTGGCGATCGTGACGCTCGCCTTCGGCGAGATCATCCGGCTCGTCCTCATCAATTGGCAGAGCTTCACCGGCGGGCCGAACGGCATCGCCAGCATTCCGCGCCCGTCGTTCTTCGGCCTGCCGTTCACCGACGACGAAGGCGGCTTCGCTCACACATTCGGTCTGGAATTCTCGCCGATCCATCGCATCGTGTTTTTATTTTACGTCATCCTCGCACTGGCTCTGTTGACCAATTGGGTGACCATCCGCTTGCGCCGCTTGCCGATCGGCCGCGCTTGGGAGGCCTTGCGCGAGGACGAGATCGCGTGTCGTTCGTTGGGTATCAACACAACCAACACAAAACTGACCGCGTTTGCCATTGGCGCGATGTTCGGCGGCTTCGCCGGCGCGTTCTTTGCGACCCGGCAGGGATTCATCTCGCCGGAATCCTTCGTCTTCATGGAATCCGCGCTGATCCTTGCAATCGTTGTTCTCGGCGGGATGGGGTCGCAGCTCGGCGTCGCGGTTGCGGCGCTCGTCATGATCGGCGCGTTCGAGCTGCTGCGGGAATTCGCGCAATACCGTATGCTGGTTTTCGGCTTCGCCATGGTGCTGATCATGGTGTGGCGGCCGCGCGGGCTCATCGGCACGCGCGTGCCTTCGATTTTTCTGCGCAAGGAAAAAGAACTGCCCTCTTCGATGGTCGCGGAGGGGCGGCGATGACTGGCGCTCCGATTTTGCAGGTCGAGCATCTCGAAATGCGCTTCGGCGGGCTGGTCGCCGTGCACGATCTCTCCTTCGCCGCCAATCGTGGCGACATCACTGCACTGATCGGCCCGAATGGGGCGGGCAAGACGACCGTGTTCAACTGCATCACCGGCTTTTACAAGCCCAGCACCGGCATGCTGCGCCTCGTGACCAGCGATGGCGCTTCGCATCTCCTCGAACGGCTGCCCGATTTCCGCATCGCGCAGGAAGCGCGCGTCGCCCGCACATTCCAGAACATTCGCCTCTTTCCCGGCATGAGCCTGCTCGAAAATCTGCTGGTCGCGCAGCACAACACGTTGATGCGTGCGTCCGGCTACACGGTTCTGGGGCTCTTCGGCTTTGGTTCTTACACGCGCGCCGAAGCCGCAGCCGTTGAAAATGCCCGCTACTGGCTCGACCGCATCGGCCTTTTGCCCCGCGCCGACGACGCCGCGGGCGAATTGCCTTACGGCGCACAACGGCGCCTGGAAATCGCCCGAGCAATGTGCAGCGCGCCCGAACTTCTATGTCTCGATGAGCCGGCCGCGGGTCTCAACGCGCGCGAAAGCGCCGAGCTCGAGGACTTGCTGCTTTTCATCCGCGAACAGCACCGCACCTCGATCCTGCTGATCGAGCACGACATGTCGGTGGTGATGCGCATGTCGGATCGGATCGTCGTGCTCGATTACGGGACCAAGATTTGCGAAGGCACGCCGGCGCAGGTGCGCAACGATCCCAAGGTAATCGCCGCTTATCTCGGCGTCGAGGAAGAGGAAGTCGACAAGGTCGAGGCGGAGGTCGGGCTATGACCGGGCCGCTTCTCAAAATCGAGAAGCTCGAAGCGTCCTACGGCCACGTCGCCGCCCTCAAGGGCGTCGATATCGAGGTCAATGCCGGAGAGATCGTCACCCTGATCGGCGCCAACGGCGCGGGCAAATCGACCCTGATGATGTCGATCTTCGGCTATCCGCGCGCCCAAGCGGGCCGCATTTTATACGACGGCCACGACATCACCCGCGTTCCAGCGCATGAGATCGCCAAGCTGCGCATTGCGCAGGTGCCGGAAGGCCGCCGCATCTTCTCACGCATGACCGTGCTGGAAAATCTGCAAATGGGAGCGACCGTCGGCGAGCCAACGCATTTCCCAAAGGACATCGCCCGGGTCTTCAAACTGTTCCCCCGCCTGCAGGAGCGCATCAATCAGCGCGGCGGCACGCTGTCAGGCGGCGAACAGCAGATGCTCGCGATCGGCCGGGCGCTCATGGCACGGCCGCGCCTTCTCTTGCTCGACGAACCCTCACTGGGTCTCGCGCCGCTTCTGGTCAAGCAGATTTTCCGCGCGATCCGCGAATTGAACGAGCGTGACAAGCTCACGGTATTCTTGGTCGAACAGAACGCCTTCCACGCGCTTAAGCTCGCGCATCGCGGTTACGTGATGGTCAACGGCGCTATCACCTTGTCCGGCCCCGCCCGCGAATTGCTCGAACGCGACGAGGTGAAGTCGGCCTATCTCGAAGGCGGAAGGCCGGCGGCATGAGGGAAATTCTTGGCGAGCTCTACGCCACCGAAACGCCCCTGCAAATCTTGTTTGTCACCGGCCTGATCGGGGGCGGCGCGGCGGCCCTCGCGGGCCGCGCCATCGCCATGACGTGGCGACCCTACGTCCAGATGATCGGCTACATGCTGCTGCTCGCCGCTGGTGTGCGCTTCATGCACTTCGCGCTGTTCGACGCCGAGCTTCTCAGCCTCGCCTCCTATCTCGTGGACTTCGCCTGGCTCATTGCGGTGGGCAGCGTGGCGTGGCGGCTGCGCTACGCAGCGCAAATGGTGGCGCAATATCCATGGCTTTATGAGCGCAACGGACCCCTCAACTGGCGTGCGCGCACAAGCACGTGAGGGTGCGTTTGCCGCGCCGGGAGACGCCGAATTGCGGGTGACTTCCGCCTAAAACCCCGACAGAATATGGCCTGGACTGGTACCGGCCAGGATTCGTCGGCCTCCGTGACGTTTGCATAAGGGTGACACACATGAAGAAGACCTGGATTGCCGGATTGGCGCTCGGCCTTGCCCTCGCCGCCCCGGCTTTTGCGCAAGACATTTCGGTCGGCGTCGCCGGCCCGATGACGGGCGGTGAAGCGACCTTCGGCCGCCAGCTCAAGAACGGCGCGGAACAAGCTGTCGCCGACATCAACGCCGCCGGCGGCGTCATGGGCAAGAAGCTCAAGCTCGAAGTCGGCGACGACGCCTGCGATCCCAAGCAGGCGCGGTCGGTCGGCGAGAAATTCGGCGGCATGAAGCTGCCCGTGGTCGTCGGCCATTATTGCTCGTCGTCTTCGATTCCGGCCTCGGAAGCCTACGCTGAAGCGGGCACGCTGCAGATCACGCCGGCTTCCACCAACCCGACCTTCACGGAGCGCGGCCTGTGGAACACGTTTCGGGTATGCGGACGTGACGACCAGCAGGGTTCGGTCGCCGGGCAGTACATCGCGAAGAACTACAAGGGCAAGAACGTCGCCGTCATTCACGACAAGACGACCTACGGCAAGGGTCTCGCCGACGAGACGAAGAAAGCCCTCAACAAAGCGGGCGCCAAAGAGAAGCTCTACGAGTCCTATAATAAGGGCGACAAAGACTTCACGGCGCTCGTCTCCAAGCTCAAGCGCGACAACATCGATATCGTCTTCGTCGGTGGTTACCACCAGGAAGCCGGCCTCATCCTACGTCAAATGCGCGACCAGGGCATGAAGACGGTGCTGATGGCGGGTGATGCGCTCGCCGACAAGGAATTCGCCTCGATCACTGGACCGGCCGCGGAAGGCGTGCTCTTCACCTTCGGCCCCGATCCGCGCAACAAGGCGACCGCGAAAGCCATCGTCGACAAGTTCAAGGCGAAGAACATCGATCCGGAAGGCTACACGCTTTACACCTACGCTGCGTTCCAGATCTGGAAGGCCGCGGCGGAGAAAGCGGGCACGACCGACGGCAAGAAGGTCGCCGCGGCGATCAAGGCCGGCACCTGGGATACTGTGCTCGGCAAGATCGGCTACACCGCCAAGGGCGACATCACCGTGATCGATTATGTCGTCTACAAGTGGGATTCGAAGGGCAACTACGCCGAGCTTGCGACCAAGCCCGGCTCGTGATCGCCTGACAATCTGAAGTCGAAAGCCCGCCGCGGGTAAACGCGGCGGGTTTTTTCTTTTTTGGAGCACGCCGGACGGAAACCCGGCTTCCACTTTTCCTGGCCGTGCTCTGTCAGCCGATCCGACCCAGAATTGGAAAGGCTTCGAGCAGCCAGAAGCTCACGGTGGCGATGGAGCCGGTGAGGAAAGCCACCCCGGTCAGCACCAAAAGCGCGCCCATCACCTTCTCCACGCGGTGTAGATATTTTTTAAAACGCGTGAGGAATTTCGCGAAGGGCTCGATGGCGAGCGCGGCGAGAACGAACGGCACACCCAGCCCCAGCGAGTAAACCGCGAGCAGCGTTGCGCCGCGCGATACGGTGTTCTCAGCCGCTGCCACTGCGAGTATCGCCGCGAGGATCGGACCGATGCACGGTGTCCAGCCGAACGCAAAGGCGAACCCCATCACATAGGCGCCCCACAGGCCGACCGGCTGCACCACCTCCATGCGCTTCTGGCGATGCAGCCAGGCGATCGGGGTGAGGCCGAGGAAGTGCAGGCCCATGACGATGATGACGATGCCGGCAATAGTGGCGAGCGATCCCGACCACGCGCGGGCGAGGCCGCCAATGGCGCTGGCCGATGCGCCGAGGGAAACGAAAACCGTGGCGAAGCCGGCGACGAACAAACAGGCCGCAAGAACGGTCTGCGCGGTCGACCCGGTTTTTGGGTCGTCATCTGCGAGCCGCTCCAGAGAACTGCCCGCGAGATAGACGAGATAAGGCGGCACCAGCGGCAGCACGCAGGGCGACAAAAAGCTCACCAGCCCGGCGATGAAAGCGGCAAAGAGCGAGATGTCGGCGGCCATGGTGCGACGTGATAGGCTTCTTTCATGGCATTGCACAATCTCGTCACCGATATCGCGGGCATCCGCGTCGGACACGCCGCTGACGCGACGCTCGGAACCGGCGTCAGCGTCCTGGTGTTCGATCAGCCGGCCGTGGCGAGCGTCGATATCCGCGGCGGTGGATCTGGCACCCGCGAGACGGCATTGCTCGACCCCGCGCAAACCGTCGAAGGTATCGATGCCATCGTCCTGTCAGGGGGCTCGGCCTTTGGCCTCGACGCCGCCTCGGGCGTGCAAGCCTTTTTGCGCGAGCAAGGCCGCGGCTTCGCCGTGCGCAGCGCGCGCGTGCCTATCGTGCCGGCGGCGATCCTGTTCGACCTGTTCAGCCGGGGCAGCGACAATTCCGCGCAGTGGGGGCAATACCCGCCCTATCGCGAGCTCGGCTATGACGCGGCGAAAAGTGCTTCGGCCGAATGCGCACTCGGCAGCATCGGCGCCGGCACCGGCGCGACCACCGTTAGTCTCAAGGGAGGCATTGGCGCGGCCTCCGCGCAGACCCGCGACGGCGTCGTTGTGAGCGCGATCGCCGCGGTCAATGCGGCGGGCAGCGTCACGATCGGCGACACGGCGCATTTCTGGGCCGCGCCCTTTGAAGTCGGCGCGGAATTCGGCGGCCGCGGCTGGCCGCAGCGCTTTCCCGATAACGCGATCAGCTTCCGCAGCAAGGGAGCGGCCGGGCAGAACACCACGCTGGCGGTCGTCGTGACCGACGCCATACTGACGAAGGCCCAGTGCCACCGCCTCGCCGTGATGGCGCAAAGCGGATTGTCGCGCGCGATTTATCCGGTGCACACCCCGCTCGATGGCGATGTTGTCTTCGCCGCGGCTACGGGCGCGAAGGCGCTGCGCGATCCGGTCTTTTCGCTCAGCGAACTCGGCGCCGCCGCGGCCAATGTGCTCGCGCGGGCCGTGGCGCGCAGCGTTTATGAGGCAAAGGCGATCCCAGGAGGCCCCAAGGCCTATCGCGACATGTTTGGATAGGAAACTCCGGATGCGGCCGCGCGTTATCACGGCATGCCATCGACAGTCATCGCGCAATCGAGCTACGACGCCAAGACTGCCCGGCTGACGATCACGTTCACGACCGGGCGGGTGTACCAATATTACGGCGTGCCGCCGAGCGTCGCCGCGGGGCTACGGTTTGCGACGTTCAAGGGGCAATTCTTCAACACCCAGATCCGCGATCGCTACGACTTCCGCGAAGTGACCGCGCTTCAGGAAAATCGCATCGCGCGATAAGGCGCGGGATCCACGAAGGGCATTTGTCCCGCCATCATGTCGGCGATGAGCCGGCCCGTTACTGGGCCGAGCGTCAGCCCCCAATGGGCGTGCCCGATCGCGAGCCAAAGCCCAGCCTGACCCGGGGCGCGGTCAATGATCGGCCGCGAATCCGGGAAGCAGGGCCGGGCACCGAGCCAGGTCTTGTCGTCGGCGCGCTCGCCTAATGGGAACAGCTCTCGCGCTTTCGGCACAATCAGGTCGAACTGCACCGGCGTCGGCAACGCGTCCCGCGCGGCGAACTCCGCCCCGGTCGTCACGCGGAAGCCCTGCTCCATCGGCGTGAGGCTGTAGCCGACATCGGCATCAAGAATGGGCCGCGCGAGAGTCGCATTCCCCTTAGCGCGGAAGTGGCGGTGATAGCCGCGCTTGAGGCCCATCGGGAATTTCAGCCCCATCGGCGCGAGCAAATCCGGCGCCCATGGCCCGAGCGCGACAACGGCCTGTTCGGCGTCGATCGGTCCTTCATGGGTCTCGACGCGCCAGCGGCCGCCATTCCGATGCAAGGACAACGCATCGCCATTGATCATCACGCCGCCCAGCGCCGAGAAACGCGCGGCATAGGCTTGCGTCACGGCGAGCGGATTGCTGATCGACGCCGCCGCGCGCCAGTAAATGCCGCGCCTGAAAACCGGATTGAGTGAAGGTTCGAGCGCCAGTGCCTCTTCCGGGGCAAGAACTTCGGGCGCGATCCCGAAATCGGCGGCGATCTTGCGTTCGGGCGCGAGCCGCTCGACCGTCTTTTCGTTGCGATAGACTTTAAGCCAGCCGGTCTTGCGCAGATAGCGTGTCGCGCCGGACTCGTTCATCAGCGTCTCATGCTCGGCGACGGCGGCGCCGAACAAAGGGCGGATCAGCCGCGCATGCTCCGCGAGCTTGGCCGGACTGCCCGCGAGCCGGAATGCGTTGATCCAGGGCAGCACATTCGGGAGAAACGAAAAATGATAATTGGCCGACGCGGCGCGCTTGAAGATGACGCTCAGCAGATCCGGAAGGTCGGCCGGGAAAGTCGGCGGAAAAATCGTGTTACCCTCGATGATCCCCGCGTTGCCGTAGGACGTCTCCTCGCCCGGCGGCTTGCGGTCGATTAGCGCGACGGAGCGGCCACGTCGCGCGAGCTGGAGCGCGATCGACGTGCCGACAATGCCGGCCCCCAGGACGATGACGTCAGTCCGCGCCATGCGCGAGGCTCCCTATCAACGCAGCGCTTTATATATGGATTGCGCTCCTTAAGCGCGCTATCAACTTTTCGATCTGTTGATTGCCGGAGCGCGCGGTGCCTCTCCTCACTCTGCTTGCGGCAATAGGCCGCCGCGGCACATTCTTCGTCGCGGCCTCGATTTTCGTCGGGCTGGCGATCCCGGGCATTGCCGCTTTTCTTCGTCCGATCCTCGGCGAAACCATCTTTTATCTGCTCACGCTCGCCTTCCTGCGCGTCAATCCGGCGGAGCTTCATCTGCACTTCCGCCGGCCCGGCCTCATCGCCGCGGCGGCGGCCTGGGTGATGCTGGTCAGCCCGGCGGTTCTTGGCCTTTCCTTCTTCGCGCTCGGCTTTCAGAGCATGAGCGGGCTTTACTTCATGCTGATCCTGCAGATCGCCGCGCCGCCTTTGATGTCGTCGCCGGCGATGGCCGCGCTGCTCGGCCTCGACGTCGCCTTGACGCTTGCCGGCCTGGTGCTGTGC
>JAFBAG010000018.1 GCA_019247925.1 Pseudolabrys sp. | reverse complement strand
GCTGCAGGAGCGGGCGAGCTTTTCCGCTGATGCGCTGACCGGGATGGAAGCCAATCTGCGCTTTGTCGGGCCGGAGACCATGGAAACTCGCATTTTCGGCCGGCTGACCGCGTGGCAGAACTGGATCTTCCAGCGGCCCAACGCGATCGGCGAGCAGGGCGCGCTGAAACTTTATGGCACGGGCGTTAAGCCGGCCTTCGATAAGCAAAGGGTGTAGTCATGAATATCGAGAAGGTCGATTACGACGGCCTCATCCCCAACAATGTTGGTCTCAACAATGACACGCGCGTCAAGCGCGCGCTGGAGAAATGGCATCCGGGCTATCTGAGCTGGTGGCAGGACATGGGGCCGGAGGGCTTCCAGGAAGCGCTGGTTTATCTGCGCACGGCCGTGAGCGTCGATCCCAAGGGCTGGGCCAAGTTCGATTACGTGCGCATGCCGGAATATCGCTGGGGCATCCTGCTTGCGCCCGCGGTTGAGGGCCGCAAGGTCAATTTCGGCGCGCATAAGGGCGAGCCGGCGTGGCAGGAAGTGCCGGGCGAATATCGCGCGATGTTGCGCCGCCTCGTCGTGATCCAGGGCGATACCGAACCGGCCTCGGTCGAACAGCAGCGCCACCTCGGCAAGACCGCGCCGTCGCTCTACGATATGCGCAACCTGTTCCAGGTCAATGTCGAGGAGGGCCGTCACCTCTGGGCGATGGTTTATCTCCTCCACAAGTATTTCGGCAGCGAAGGCCGCGACGAAGCCGACGCGCTACTGGAGCGCCGCTCTGGCGACGCCGACACGCCGCGCATGCTCGGCGCATTCAACGAGAAGACGCCGGACTGGCTGTCGTTCTTCATGTTCACTTATTTCACCGACCGCGACGGCAAGATGCAGCTCGAGGCGCAGGCGCAGTCCGGCTTCGACCCGCTGTCGCGCACCTGCCGCTTCATGCTGACCGAGGAAGCGCACCACATGTTCGTCGGTGAAACCGGCGTCACCCGCGTTGTGCAGAAGACCTGCGAGGCGATGAAGGAAGCCGGCATCGACGATCCCAACGATGTCGAGAAGGTGCGCAAGCTCGGCGTCATCGATCTGCCGACCGTCCAGCGCAAATTGAACCTGCACTGCTCGTTGTCGCTCGATCTGTTCGGCAACGAGATCTCGACCAACGCGGCGAATGCTTTCCATTCGGGCTTGAAGGGCCGCTTCCGCGAGGATCGCTTGCAGGACGACGACCACAAGCTTGAGAGCAACACCTATCCGGTGCTGCGCTTGAAAGATGGCAAAATGGTCAAGGAAGACGCGCCGGCCTTGTCGGCGCTCAACATGCGGCTGCGCGACGACTACATCAATGACTGCGCGCTCGGCGTCAACCGCTGGAACAAGGTGATCGAAGCAGAGGGCGTGAATTTCAAGCTGAAGCTGCCCCACCAGGCGTTTCACCGCCAAATCGGCGAATTCTCGGCGATCAAGGCTGACCCGGATGGCAACATCATGAGCGACGCCGATTGGAAGCAGAAGAAGGCCGAATACCTGCCCTCCGGTACCGATCGCGACTTCATCGAGAGCCTGATGCAGCCGCAGACCGAGGTCGGCAAGTTCGCGAGCTGGATCGCGCCGCCCAAGGTCGGCATCGACAACAAGCCGGGCGATTTCGAATACGTGAAGCTGGCCTGATCAGGCTTTCAACTTCGCGATTAACGCATCGGGGAGCGGGACGCCGCGCAGGCGGCCCGGCTTTTCGGGGTCTGCGCCGGCCCAGACTCGTTTTTCGTGGCCGTCGACGCAGAGCTTGCTCGCTTTGGTGATCTGATGGCTGAGCGAAAAGCTGGAGCGCCCAAGTTCTTTCACCGTTGTGGTGATCTCGGCGCTGTCTCCGAATTTCAGCGGCACCTGAAAGTTCGCGCCGGCCTCGACGAGCGGAATGCCCCAGATGCCGTGATGGGGCACGAGCTTGTCGCGCGGCAGGCCCAGCACGACTTCGAACAGCCGCCAGGTCGCGGTATCGAAAAACTCGAAAAAGCGCGGATTCCACACGATACCGGCCGGGTCGCAATGCGCCCAGGCAATCTCTAGCGGCATGGTGTTGGTGGCGTAGTTCACCGAAAACTCACCAGGGCAACCGCGCCATGAGCAACATCAATCCGCCGCACACCGCGATATTGGCGTTGAAGCCGTTCTGCATGCCGCTGCGCTTTGGCTCGGCGGCCTCCCACCAGCGCAACAACAGCGCGGTCGCGACGACTGTGAATATCAGCAGGATCAGCGCGCCCGTTGCCGGGTGATAGTCAACCGCCAGCATGATGCAGCCGATGACCTCGAAGGCAGTGCCGAACCAGAACGCGAACCGCGGCATCGGCGCATTGGTCGCGGCAAGCCGCGCGACGTGGTCTTCGATCTGGTCGCGGCTGATGACGTTGCGGATCGCGGCGGCCATGAAGCCGATGACGACAAGCAGCCGGCCGAAACTGTCGAGCAAAGTTGGATCGGTCGCGTAAAGTCCTGCCATCTTGCCCCGCACGGCGTTTGTATCGTCTTGGCGGATGAAACCAGATAGGTTTCGTCTTCGCAATCACCCCGCCGAATCGACGTGACCGCCCGCTGACCATTATGGACCTGTCCCAGACCTTTGACGTCGTGATTGCCGGTGGCGGGAATGCAGCGCTCTGTGCCGCCATCAGTGCGGCGCGCGCGGGCCGCAGTGTCATCGTTCTCGAAGCTGCGCCCGAATTCTACCGGGGCGGCAATACGCGGCACACGCGCAATATGCGCGTTTCGCAAAGCGGCACAGTTCCGGTGATGACCGGCGCTTACGAACCGGATGAGTTCTACGACGATCTGCTGCGCGTCACGGGCGGCGCCACCGACGAGCCGCTGGCGCGGCTGACCATACAGCGTTCGCGTGAGCTGCCGCATTGGCTCGGCGCGCAGGGAGTGAAGTTCGGTCCGCCGCTCGGCGGCACCCTTGGGCTCGGCCGCACCAATGCGTTTTTCCTCGGCGGAGGGCGTGGCGAACTCAATTCGCTTTATCGCGCGGCGGAGCGTCTCGGTGTTACCTGCCTCTATGGTGCGCCCGTGGTCGGGCTTGCCATAGAAAATGGCTTCTTCGCCTCTGCGGCGATCTCATATCAAGGACAGGCGCAGGAAATCCGCGGCCGCAACTTCGTTGCCGCTGCTGGCGGCTTCGAGGCGAATGTCGAGTGGCTCAAGAAATATTGGGGCGCGGCGGCGGACAATTTCGTCATTCGCGGCACCCCCTATAACCGGGGCGACGTGCTGCGCATTCTGCTGGAAAAGGGCGTCATGCCGGTCGGCGACGCCACCCAATTCCACGCTGTCGCGCTCGACGCCCGGTCGCCGACATTCGACGGCGGCATCGCCACGCGGCTCGATTGCATCATCTTCGGCATTGTCGTCAACAAGAACGGGCTGCGGTTCTACGACGAGGGCGAGGATCTGTGGCCCAAGCGCTACGCCATCTGGGGCCGGCTAATCGCGCAACAGCCCGATCAGCACGCCTTCTCGATCTTCGACGCCAAGTCGATCAACAGCTTCATGCCTTCGATCTTCCCAGCGGTCGAAGCGCCGACCATTACAGAGCTGGCGGCCAAGCTTGGCCTCAACGAACGCGTGCTGGAATTAACGGTCGCTAAATTCAACGCTGCCGTTCGGCCCGGCACATTCAATCCGCAAGTGCTCGATGACTGCCGCACCGAGGGGATCGATCCGCCGAAATCGCATTGGGCGCGGCCGATCGATACGCCGCCATTCTACGGCTATCCGCTACGGCCCGGCATCACCTTCACCTATCTCGGCGTCAAGGTGGACATGCAGGGCCGCATGCTGATGCAGGACGGCAAACCGGCCGCCAACATGTTCGCCGCCGGGGAAATCATGGCCGGCAATGTGCTTGGCAAGGGCTATCTCGCCGGCATTGGCATGACGATCGGCGCGGTTTTCGGGCGTATCGCGGGCGAGGGGGCGGCTGCGAATGCGCACAACTGAGATTGCTGCCGAAAATCTGCGCGAGGCGGAGCGCCTGATGGTGATCTGCAATGCGTGCCGCTATTGCGAGGGATTGTGCGCGGTGTTTCCGGCGATGGAGATGCGGCGCACTTTCGCCTCCGGCGATCTCGTATATCTCGCCAATCTCTGCCACCAGTGCGGCGCCTGCTACACCGATTGCCAATATGCCCCGCCGCACGAATTCGCCGTCAATGTGCCGGCGGTGCTGGCGAAGGTGAGAAACGACAGCTATCGCGCCTTTGCCTGGCCGCGCCTTCTCTCCGGTCTGTTCGCGCGCAATGGCCTGGCGGTGACCCTGATCGCGGCGCTCTCGGTGGCCGGATTCATCGCCGGCTTCGTGGCCTGGCGCGATCCCGCCGTTCTGTTCGGCAGCCACGCCGGCCATTTCTACAAGCTCATGCCGCACGGTGCGATGGTCGCGCTGTTCGGCGGCGTCACGCTCTACGCTATTCTTGCTCTCGCCTTGAGCCTACGCGCGTTCTGGCACGACATTGGCGACAGAAATTCGGGCGGGGTAGCGCGGGCCACGCATGACAGCGCGACGCTGACTTATCTCGGCGGCGGGGGTGGCGGCTGCACCAGTGAAAATGAAAAGCCGTCAGCGCAGCGCCGCATCTATCACCATCTCACCTTCTACGCCTTTCTGCTGTGCTTCGCCTCGACCTGCGCCGCTACGCTCTATCACTACGTCTGGCAGT
>JAFBAG010000210.1 GCA_019247925.1 Pseudolabrys sp. | reverse complement strand
CCGGGCGACACACGCCACGATCTCTGGATCATTACCGAAATCGCCAACCGGCTCGGCTGCGGCTGGAACTACAAGAATGTTGGCGAGGTCTACACCGAGATGGCCTCGATGATGCCCGCGCTTGCCAACATCTCGTGGGAACGCGTGATGCGCGAAGACGCGGTCACTTATCCGGCTGATGCCCCGGACAAGCCCGGCCGCGACGTGGTGTTCGACAAAGGCTTCCCGCGTCCCGGCGGCTTCGCCAAGCTGGTTGCCACCAAATTGCAGCCGCCGGACGAAGTGCCCGACCACGAATACCCGTTCATCCTGTCGACCGGCCGGCAGCTCGAGCATTGGCATACGGGATCGATGACGCGCCGCGCCAAGGTCCTCGACGCCATCGAGCCGTCGGCAATTGCGCAAGTCTCGCGCGGTACGCTTGCGAAGCTCGGCATCAAGGCCGGCGACATGATCCGCGTCACGACCAGGCGCGGCTCCGTCGAGCTGTACTCGCGGCAAGACGACGGCGTGCCGGACGGCGTGGTGTTCATCCCGTTCGCTTACGTCGAGGCGGCGGCGAACCTGCTTACCAATCCGAAGCTCGATCCGTTCGGCAAGATTCCGGAATTCAAGTTCTGCGCCGCGAAGGTCGAGCCCGCGGGTGAAATTCCGCGCGAGGCGGCGGAGTAGGCGTCAGCTCTTTTTCTCTTCCTTGAAGAAGGGCTCGACCTTGCCCTTGAGCATGATCGTCAGCGGATTGCCCTTGCGATCCACGGCCTTGCCGGCGGCGACGCGAATCCAGCCTTCGCTGA
Organism: Pseudolabrys sp.; assembly: GCA_019247925.1. Lineage (GTDB taxonomy): Bacteria > Pseudomonadota > Alphaproteobacteria > Rhizobiales > Xanthobacteraceae > Pseudolabrys. Next base: position 2,904 of record JAFBAG010000210.1, on the reverse strand, counting down.
CGCAGTACTCGTCGACATTGGTTTTTTCCTTGCCGTCGAAGCGGATGCCGATGTCGCGCTTGAGCAACTCCTCATTGTAGTGAGGGCTGTTCGGATTGACGGAAAGCCGGTCGGGCAGTTTGTCGGTCATGGTGCGAGATTAATGAAAAGGTGCGCTTGGAAGTCAAATCGGCAAATAGAAAAAGGGCGGCGTGGAGGCCGCCCTTTTTTGACTGACGCGAGAAGACCCTACCAGAACCGCTGGCCGAACAGGTGCGCTTCCGCGCCTTCATCGCGGTGCGCGCCGCCCAGGCGGCCGCCACCGACCGCGGCTGCGAGGCTGATGAGCAGCGACGCCACGGTGATGAAGCCGGCGATCAGGCTCGCCTTTCTGGCCTGATCAGCTGCCTGCTTGGCCTTGGTCTCGAGCTCCCCAACCTGGACCATCGAAGCGTCGACACGGCTCTGCGCGTCGGCCTGCGACAGTCCGGTGCGGGAAGCGACCGTGCTGGTGAGATAATCGCGATCCCGCTGCGAAAGCTCGCGGTCCTTCACCGTCACGGTGAAAATGCGCCGCATCTCGTCACGCAGCGCGGTCTCATTGCCGGAAGGCGTGGCGGGCGCCGGGGGCGCAGCCACGCCAAGTTGGGTCGGGGCCGAGGCGCTGCGGGTATTGCGCATCAGGCTATCGACCGCGTAGTCGATCGGCGTGGTCGAGAGCGCATTGGCGTTGCCGGATGCCGCGGTCGCGGCGGTTTTCGCTGCCAGGCCAACTCCGGTGCCCGCAGTGAGCGCCAGCAGTCCGGCGCCCATCAGCACGCCGATTGCCCACACCATGAAGCCATGCGTGCTGTCGCGGAATCGCGATTCCGCAAGGTCGGCATCGCGCCAGCTCGAGCGCATGCGTCCGGCGAGGTAGCCGCCGACGAAGAAGCTGCCGATCTGCACCATCACCGACCACCAGGTGACACCGATCACCGCGGCCCAGAGTGCCTTGCCGCTCGACCAGGGCGAGGTCAACGTCAGGCCGACCGAGGCCCCGAAGGTGAGCAGCAAAAAGGAAATCGCGGCCGCGCCGAGCGCGCCCGCGATAACGGGAGACCATTCCAGATAAGAGCCAGCCGGAAGGGCAACGGCTCGCGCGCGTCGTGCCATGGTCGCCTCCCTTAGTGCAGGCCGAGCAGCGAAAGTACGGCCATGATCACCACGATCAGGCCGATCAGATAAATAATGCCGTCCATAGCTGTCTCCCGAAATTGAGGGTTTGAAATCTATTTCGCTGTCGGCAACTTGATCATCACGGACTGGCCGCCGCCTCCGCCCGGACCTAGTTTGCCGGTCATCATCAACACTCCCGCGCCGACAAAGATCGCCAGCATCGCGCCGACCAGAACGCCGAGCACGCCGCTTGCACCACCGCCACCGTCTGCCATTAGCCGCCTCCTTGAATGGTTCGGTCGCGGACAAAACGTGGGCAAGGGAACGCCGGTTCCCGGAAATGTGAGGTTTATGTCATTGCCGCTGCGAAGTTTCGGAACGGGCTGTGGCGTGGCCGGTTAATTTCGCAAGACAGTCGGAGGTTTTGCATGGCGCGATCACCAGCTGCCGCAAAGAAATTCGTTCGCGGCGCCGACAAGGCTGCCCGCCGGGAGCGAGCGATTCAGAAAAGCACCGACCGGCGGGATCGCGCTAAATCCAAAGCAAAATCGAAACAAACTCGGCCGAAACAGGCGGGCGCCCGGCAATATCCAGTGCCCCCGCTGCCCAAGCAGCACCTCGCCAAGCCCGGCCGCGAATCGGACCTCAAGCTCAAGCCGATGTTCAAGGCCCCGGATTACGAGGGCTCGAACAAGCTCAAGGACAAAGTCGCGCTGATCACGGGGGGCGACAGCGGCATCGGCCGCGCGGTCGCGGTGCTTTACGCGCGGGAAGGCGCCGATGTCGCGATCGCCTATCTCAACGAGCATGGCGACGCGCGCGAGACGTTACGCGCAGTCGAGGCGGAGGGCCGGCGCTGCATTTTGATCCCCGGCGACGTGGCCGACCCAAAATACTGCAAGCACGCGGTCCAGCGCACGGTGAAGGAGCTCGGCCAGCTCGATATTCTGGTCAACAACGCCGCGTTTCAGATCCATGCCGACGACATCACGGCGCTGAGCGACGAGCAGTTCGATCGCACGCTGAAGACCAACCTCTACGGTTATTTCAACATGGCGAAGGCCGCGATACCGCATCTCGAAGCGGGGAGCGCCATCGTCATGACGGGTTCGGTCACCGGCCTGCAAGGCAGCAAGGAATTGCTCGACTACTCGATGACCAAAGGTGGGATCCACGCTTTCGCGCGCTCGCTATCCGGGCATCTTTTGGAAAAAGGCATTCGCGTAAATGTCGTGGCGCCCGGGCCGGTGTGGACGCCGCTCAATCCGGCAGACCGTCCCGCAAAGAAAGTCGCCGAATTCGGATCGCAGGCGGTGATGAAGCGTCCAGCGCAGCCGGAGGAAATCGCGCCGGCTTTCGTGTTTCTCGCCGCGCCGAGTTGTTCGAGCTACATCACCGGCGAAATTTTGCCGATTATCGGCGGTTACTAAGAAAGGAGAGCATTCGTGGCACGGAAATATTCAAAGAGCACCGGAAAGGACGTGAAGCGTGCGGTCAAGCGCTACAAGCAGGGCAAGCTGAAGAGTGGAAAGGGCGGCAAGGGCGGCAAGGTGAAGAGCCGCAAGCAGGCGATTGCCATCGGACTGTCGAAGGCGCGCAAGAAGGGCAAGAAGGTCCCGCGTAAGCGGACGTAACGCCCGCGCGCCGACGGCGACGCGCGTCACGCCGTCAACAGCTTCTCCAGCCGGATGGGCAATTGCCGCACCCGAACGCCGGTGGCGTGATAGACGGCGTTGGCGATCGCGGCGGCCGTGCCGACATTGGCAA
>JAFBAG010000337.1 GCA_019247925.1 Pseudolabrys sp. | reverse complement strand
CGGGCGCGCTCGCGACGTTGCTGTCGGCGAGCGGTGATCCGTATTGCTCGCTGGTAAATGTCGCGACCGATGCCGCCGGCGCGCCGCTCCTTCTTCTGTCGACGCTCGCGGTCCATACCAAAAACCTTCTCGCCGACGCGCGCGCGTCGTTGATGCTCGACGAACGCAAAGCAGGCGATCCGCTCGAAGGTGCGCGCATCATGTTGATGGGACGCGTCGTGGTGGGCGCGCGCGATCATGCACGTATGCGTTATTTGTCCTTTCATCCGGAAGCGGCGGAATTCGCCCAGTTCAAGGATTTTGCTTTTTATCGTTTCGAGATCGCGCGCGTGCATCTGGTCGCGGGCTTCGGCCGCATCGTCGACCTTGCGGCGACGGATGTGCTGACCGATCTCGCAGATGCACAAGCCTTGCTCGAAGCCGAAGCGGGCGCCGTCGCTCATATGAACGAGGATCACAAGGAAGCGCTCGCGCTCTACGCCACCAAACTTCTCGGTGCTGAAGCGGGCGACTGGCGTTGCGCGGGGATCGATCCGGAAGGGATCGATCTGCAGAACGGGCAGACCGGGCTGCGGCTTGCGTTCCCGCAGCGCGTGACCGCGGCGGGGCCTTTGCGGCAACTGCTTGCGCAGCTCGCGGAGAAGGCCCGCACGAAATAATTTTGCCCACCGCCGCCCACCAATGGCGATGGCCGCGGCCGTTTGGCAGACTTCGCCGCAACAAGTCGGGAGGCGACAATGCGGAAAATTCTGATTGCGGCATTCGTGAGCGCACTGTCGGGCGTCGCCGCGGCCGACGAGCCGATCACACTGCGCGGCATGGGCTCATTCCATATCGGCGGCCGCATCGCGGAGGTGACCGGTAAGGAGACCCGCATGATCGTGCGCCAACCCGGCGGACCGCAGACCAAATATGACCCGAATGGCCAGTTCATGGTCGAGCAGATGTACGTTCAGTACTTCCTGCCGCAGAGCCGCAAGGGAAAATATCCGCTGCTGATGTGGCACGGCGGCGGACTGACGGGCGTCACCTATGAATCGACGCCCGACGGCCGCGAAGGCTGGCTCAACATGTTCATCCGCAAGGGCTGGGATGTTTACAATTCGGATGCCGTCGAGCGCGGGCGCTCCGGCTTTGCATCGCCGGATGTCTGGCCGAGCGAGCCGACCTTCCTGAATTATCAGGATCCGTATGAGCGCTTTCGCATCGGGCAGGGCGAGGGCTCATGGAATAGCGATCCCGCGAAGCGCCGCCCGATTCCGGGCACGCAGTTTCCGGTCGAGGCCTACGAAAATTACATGAAGCAATCGGTGCCGCGCTGGCTCTCAACCGACGAGCCCATCATCGCGGCCTATGTCGAACTGGTCGACAAGATTTGCCCGTGCGTCATGCTGGCGCACAGCCAGGGCGGCGCTTTCGGCTTCAAGGTCGCGGAAAAGCGGCCCGACAAGATCAAGGCCATCGTCGCGATTGAATCGGCGACGGCCGGAATCGTCGCCAATGCGCCGAAGCTCAAGGATGTCCCGGTGCTGATGGTGTTTGGCGATCACGTCGACGAGCACCCGCGCTGGGCGGCATTCAAGAAGATCGACCTGGCCTATGCCGATGCGATCCGCGCGGGCGGTGGAAAAGTGGACGTGGTTAACCTGCCGGAGCGCGGCATCAAGGGAAATTCCCACATGATGATGCAGGACCGGAACAACGCGGAAATCGCCGATCTCATTCAGAAATGGTTGGTCGACCAGAAAATGGCCGATTAGACCGCGTTCGAAAGCGCACGTTCGGCCCGTCGCTGTTCCACGCATTGCTGCGTTGCCAAACGCCGCGACCCTTTTTTCTTGGAATCATGACGCCGTTCGGGCATATGTCCCGCGCCTTTGCCGCCGCGCTATACTAAAGTCCAAGCGCCGGGCCGCGAGGCTTGGGGACTCACATTTCCGGCGGGCCGCTTAGAGCCCGGGCGTTGGGAGGTTTGCGTGCAGGAGACGGGCGTTCGCAACGGCACTCATGGCGCCGACAAGTTCGGCCTTCAGGGCCTCGCCGCCGTGCATTGGAACCTCGCCGCGCCCGCACTTTACGAACACGCGGTTGCCGCCAAGGAAGGCCATATCGTTGCGGGCGGCGCGTTCTGCGCCGAGACCGGCCACCACACCGGCCGCTCGCCGAAAGACAAACACACCGTCGTCGACGATCTCACGCGGGACAGCGTCTGGTGGGACGGCAATCGCAAGCTCTCGCAAGAGCAGTTCAAGGCGCTCCACGAGGATTTCCTCGCGCATGCCAAAGGCAAGACGCTGTTTGCGCAGGATCTCTACGGCGGCGCCGATCCGAAATATCGCATCAAGGTCCGCGTCTTCACCGAATACGCCTGGCACTCGCTGTTTATCCGCACGCTGCTCATTCGTCCCGAGGTGAAAGAGCTTGCGAGCTTCGTTCCCGAACTGACCATCATCGACCTGCCGTCCTTCAAGCCGGACGCGAAGCGGCACGGCGGCCGCGAAGGCTCTGACACGATGGTGGCGATCGACTTCACGCGGAAGATCGTTCTGATCTGCGGCTCGTCATACGCCGGTGAAATGAAGAAGTCGGTGTTCACGACGCTGAACTTCTACCTGCCGGCGCAGAACGTCGTGCCGATGCATTGTTCGGCCAACGTATCGAACGACGGCAAAGAGAGCGCGCTGTTCTTTGGCCTCTCCGGCACCGGCAAGACCACGCTGTCGCAGGATCCGAACCGCACGCTGATCGGCGACGACGAGACCGGGTGGGGACCGGACGGTATCTTCAACTTCGAGGGCGGCTGTTACGCCAAGACCGTCAACCTCTCGCGCGACAACGAACCGGAGATCTGGGACGCGACCAACCGCTTCGGCGCTGTGCTGGAAAACGTCGAGTTCGATCCGGAGACCCGGATTCCGAACTACGACAGCGACAAGAAGACCGAGAACACCCGCTCCGCCTATCCGCTCGACTTCATCCCGAACGCCTCGCGCTCGGGC
>JAFBAG010000176.1 GCA_019247925.1 Pseudolabrys sp. | reverse complement strand
GCTTTCACTCGGCCGGCCATGCGTCGCCCAACGGGTGTGGCCGATGCCGGTATTGCCGCCGAGCGGCTCGCTTTCGAGCCGCGCTTCCAGGGCCTTGAGCTTGCCTTCGGCACGGCGGCGCCCGAGCGTTCCGCCTTCGAGCGTGGCGATGCCCGCGGAATCGTAGCCGCGATATTCCAGCCGTTTGAGCGCTTCAACGAGCGCGCCCGCGACGGGCTCGCGCCCGAGAATTCCGACTATCCCGCACATGAATGCCCGAGAGCCCTTATTCGACCCGCCGTTTAGGCTGCGGTGATGAAAAATTGGAAATCACAACGCATTACTTCGAATTTCAGGGCAAATTTCCCGACGAATTTCAGGACTTCCCGCCCTTCTTGGTGAGGGATTTAAGCTCGCGTAGCCGCTTCGCCCAGCCCTCCTTCACCACCTGCTGGCTGCGCTCCAAGGCGAGCGATTCCGCAGGCACATCGCGGGTGATGACCGAGCCGGAGCCAACATAGGCACCGTCACCGATCTTGACCGGGGCGACTAAAGCCGAGTTCGAACCGATGAACGCACCTTTGCCGACATCGGTCTTGTGTTTGGCGGCGCCGTCGTAATTGCAGAAGATCGTGCCCGCGCCGATATTGGCGCCCTCGCCCACGCGCCCGTTGCCGATATAGGCCAGGTGGTTGGCCTTCGCTCCGGCCTCGATCTGCGCGGCCTTCACCTCGACGAAATTGCCGATGTGAACATCCGTGCCGAGGTCGGCGCCGGGCCGCAAGCGCGCATAAGGACCCACACGGGCGCCTTTGCCGATCCGCGCACCCTCGATGTGGGAAAACGAGCGGATCGTCGCGCCGTCCTCAATCGTTACCCCGGGACCGATCACGACATGCGGCTCGACGGTGACGTCCTTGCCGAATTTGGTGTCGGCCGCGAGAAAAACCGTTTCCGGCGCAAGCATTGTCACGCCGGCATCCATTGCCGCCGCGCGCAAGCGCTGCTGCATCACGGCTTCGGCTTCGGCCAATTGTGCCTTGGTGTTGATGCCGCGCACTTCATCCTCCTCGGCCTCAATCGCCGCGACCTTCAGGCCCATGCCGCGTGCGATCGCCACGGCATCGGTGAGATAATACTCTTGTTTCGTGTTTGCATTGCCAATCTTTTCAAGGATCGCCAACGCTTTATTCCCGGCCAGCGCCATTAGGCCGCTATTGCAATAATCGATCTTCTTTTGTGCGTCGCTGGCGTCACTTTGCTCGACAATCTCGGTGACCTCGTCGCCCCGCACGATCAACCGGCCATAGCCAGTGGGGTCAGCGGCGCGAAAGCCGAGCACCACCACGCTCGCGCCGACGGCCAACGCGTCCCGCATGCGTTGCAAGGTTTGGGGACGCACGAGCGGCGCGTCGCCGATCAGGATAAGAATATCCTGCGCGCCTCGCGCGATTGCCTCCTTCGCCGTCAATACCGCATGCGCGGTGCCGCGCCGCTCTTTCTGTTGGAATATCGAAACCGGCACGTTCTGGCCGTTTGCTTCTTCCGCAAAGCCGGACTGGCCTGGCGGCGCTATCACCGCGACCTTAACGTCGCCAGTCGCGTCCGCCGCGCGGATCACATGCGCGAGCAAAGTGCGGCCCGCCACCCGATGCAGGACCTTGGGCAGGCTCGAGCGCATGCGCGTGCCTTCGCCAGCCGCGAGCACGATCGCCAGGCAGCTTCGCTCGCCCATTCGGTCTCCGGATCAGCGACCGCGTTTGATCGCGCGGCCGTCTTAGCCGAATTCTGCTAATGTTTTCAACGATTCGCCGCAAAGGGAGCCGCAATGGCGGACGAAACCGATCCGGCTACTGCGTCCCAGTCGCGTTTCGAGGCTTTGCAAGTCCGCCGCATCGCGACGTGGACCGGCGCGGGTCTATTTGCACTGACCGCTCTTGTTGCCTCTGCCGTCAGCAAGACCGGACAAGAGCGAATCCGGGAAGCCATCACGCGCGCGGTCCCGGCCGAAACCGTGACGGCTCAAATCCCGCAGCCGCCGCAGCCCGACCCGGAAATCGCCGAACTCAAAGAGACTCTGCGCAGCCTCGCGGCCGAGCGGCAAAACCTGGCCGAACGCGTGGCATCGCTTGAGCGGACGCTCGACGACGTGACGGGCTCCATCAAGCGGATCAACGAGAAGCCGGTCGAGCCGCCGAAGCTCGCCGAAATGCCAAAGCCGAACATTGTCGCAGCGGCGCCGGCAATCGCGGCACCCGCAACGGTTGTCGCCGGGGCGCCCGAATCCTTTGGCCCCGCCGCCCCGTCAGCCGCAAGCGCCGATGTGCCGCTTCCTCCGGTCCGCGTCGCCAGCGCGCCGCAGCCGGAAACGGCGGAAGCGCCTCCCGCGAAAACCGATATCGGTGTCGATATCGGCGGCGCTTCGACGCCTGAGGCGTTGCGGATCCGCTGGTCGGCAGTGAAAGCGAATTTTGGCCCGCTTTTAGGCCCACTGAAGGCGGTGATGGTGATGCAAGAGCGCGCCCCGGGCGTCGTCAGTTACCGGCTGGTGCTGGCCCCGATCGCAAGCCATGCAGCCGCTTCCGCGCTTTGCGCCCGCCTGATCGCCGCGCAGGCAAGCTGCCGACCGACCACCTTCAACGCCCAGTCGGCGGCGCTGCTGTAACTCGCCGGCGCCATCGCGCATACTGGGGGCATGGCAAGTTCACGGCTGTTTCTGCCAAGCCTGCGCGCCGCGATGAGTTTGGCGGTTATCGCGATCGCCGCGCTCGGCGCGGCGTTTTATCTGCGCTACTTGGTTATCGAAAACTCGAACGTCGGCCTTGCCTGCGACGCCAATTTGCAAAGCTCGTTGTGCGCCGCGCGCCGCATCACCATCGCGCTGTTTACGTATTCGGCTTTCGGCATCACCGCGGCTGCGGTCGCGGCGCTCAATTTATTGCGGCCCTCTGTGGTTTTCTTCGCCGTGGCGCTCGCGGCCGCCGCACTCGGTATCGTTCTCTACAATGTGGCCTTGTCCGGCCTGGCCTTCGGCCTGCTCACGCTGAGCTTGGCGCGCCGCGAATTCGAGCCAGAATAACAACAAGCAAAACAAGGACGCCGCACAACCACAGCGACTGCCAGTTCGCCAGGGTTTCGTTGACCAGAATGAAGACGGCGGAAGGCGCCAGCAGCGCACAGGCAACGATTTCAGCGGCACCGTAACGCCCTTTCTGCGCCGGCTGCCAAAACGATACGAGCGCGAGCGGCACGATCGCGGCGCTCAGTGGCGCGAAAGGGAAATCGCGGTAGCGCGGATCGAACACCAGGCCGAGTGCGATCATGATCGACAGTACGGTGGTCGCCATCACGCAAAATCCAAGCGCCACGAGAAGCGGATCACGCGTGCGCTGTTGCTGCGGGCCCAGGATCAGCGAAAATCGCGGCATGTGCGCCCGCGCCTGAATGCCAAGCGCCGCGACGATCGGCGACGCCAGAGCAACACCGAGCAGCGCGATGTTGCGCGCCCAGCCACCGGCGTCGACGCTTTCAACGGGTGCGTTTTCTACGGCCCAGCCGATGGTTGCGCCGCCGGCGAACGCGC
>JAFBAG010000064.1 GCA_019247925.1 Pseudolabrys sp. | reverse complement strand
GTATTGCCGCAAGCCGCTCGTAGAAACGATCAGGGCCGATCTTTCGACCGGCCCTGCTGAAATCTTTAGGCGGGGATCCTTGCTTCGTCCTCGCTCGGTTCGCGAAGGACATAACCTCGGCCCCAAACCGTCTCGATATAGTTCTTGCCGCTCGAGGCGTTCGCAAGCTTCTTGCGCAGCTTGCAGATGAAGACGTCGATGATCTTGAGTTCGGGCTCGTCCATGCCGCCATAGAGATGATTGAGGAACATCTCCTTTGTGAGCGTGGTGCCCTTGCGGAGCGAGAGCAGCTCCAGCATTTGATATTCCTTGCCCGTGAGGTGCACGCGCTGGCCGCCGACCTCGACCGTCTTGGTGTCGAGATTGACGACGAGGTCGCCGGTGTTGATGACCGACTGCGCATGGCCCTTGGAGCGGCGCACGATCGCGTGGATGCGCGCGATCAGCTCGTCCTTGTGGAACGGCTTGGTCATGTAGTCGTCGGCGCCGAAGCCGAGGCCCTTCACCTTGTCCTCGATGCCGGCCAGGCCGGAAAGGATCAGGATCGGAGTCTTGACCTTGGAGACCCGCAGCGACCGCAGAACCTCGAACCCGGACATGTCCGGAAGGTTCAGGTCGAGCAGGATCAGGTCGTAATCGTAGAGTTTACCGAGGTCGACGCCTTCCTCACCGAGATCGGTGGTGTAGACGTTGAAGCTCTCGGATTTGAGCATCAGCTCGATCGATTGCGCGGTCGCGCTATCGTCTTCAATCAAAAGTACGCGCATGCCAATCCCCTTCCTCGCCGCTTTAGGGCTTGAGCGCGACCGCCAAATCGACGGTCCTTGTGAAAATCACTGAGGAACAAACCGATTCGGACACTAGGCCCGCATGGTTAACAAAACCTGATTCTCCGACGCAAGCGCGCCGTAGCGGGATCGCCCCGAATCGGCGTAAGATGTTGGTCGAGAGTGGTTTTTTAGCCACGTGCTGGCTCATCCTCAGCGTTAAGAGTCTGCGCTAACCGACTCTATCGACTCAGCCGTTTCAGTCCGCGTCCGGCGAAGTCTCCGTCCAGTCCCACGAACGGTGACGCAATGATTAACGACGCGGGTAAAGAACTCGTTAAGACCGCTGAACAATCGGTAAGCCTAAGGGCGGGTGAAAAACCGGCTTCGGCTTTAACGCTTAGCGTGGCGGCGAATTGAGATGATGAAAGCCCTCGCCGAACAAATCGCCGATCTCGACAGCGTCGAGGTCTATGGCCGCGTGGTCGGCGTGAAGGGCCTCATGGTGGAGGTCGCGGGACCAATCCATGCCATGTCGGTCGGCTCGCGGCTGACAATCGAAACCGGGGCGCGGGGCGGCATCGCGTGTGAAGTGGTCGGCTTCTCGGGCGCCAATGCGCTGGCTATGCCCTTTGCCGCGCTCGAAGGCGTGCGGCGCGGCTGCCGCGCGGTGGTATCGGGGTCCGCAGCCGCGGTACGGCCCTCCGATGGCTGGCTCGGCCGCGTGGTCAATGCGCTGGGTGAGCCGATCGATGGGCAGGGACCGCTGCCAGCCGGACCCGCACCCTATCCATTCCGGTCGGCGCCGCCCCCCGCGCACGCGCGCCGCCGCGTTGGCGAGCCGCTCGATCTCGGGGTGCGCGCGCTCAATACCTTCGTCACTGTCTGCCGCGGCCAGCGCATGGGCATCTTCTCCGGCTCGGGCGTCGGCAAGTCGGTGCTGCTGTCGATGCTCGCGCGCAACGTGGCCGCCGACGTTTCTGTGATCGGCCTTGTCGGCGAGCGCGGCCGCGAGGTGCAAGAATTCTTGCAGGACGATCTCGGGCCGTCAGGTCTCGCCCGTTCGGTCGTCGTCGTTTCGACATCGGACGAGCCGGCGTTAATGCGCCGTCAGGCGGCCTATCTCACCCTTTCGATCGCGGAATACTTTCGCGACGCGGGCAAAGATGTTTTGGTGCTCATGGACTCGGTGACCCGTTTTGCCATGGCGCAGCGCGAAATCGGGCTTTCTGCCGGCGAGCCGCCCACGGCGAAGGGCTATACGCCGACGGTTTTCACCGAATTGCCGCGACTTCTCGAGCGCGCCGGGCCAGGTACCGAACAGGGCACAATTACCGGCATTTTCTCGGTGCTGGTGGACGGCGACGATCATAACGAGCCGGTGGCCGACGCGGTGCGCGGCATTCTCGACGGCCATATTGTGATGGAGCGCGCTATCGCCGAACGCGGCCGTTATCCAGCGATCAACATCTTGAAGTCGATCTCGCGCACCATGCCGCGGGCCGCCGACCAGGCCTACCTTCCTGTCATCAATCGGGCGCGCGAAATCATGGCGACCTATTCCGACATGGAGGAATTGATCCGCATGGGGGCATACCGAGCCGGGTCTTCGCCCGAGGTCGACGAGGCCATCGCCCTCCACAAGCCGATCGAGGCGTTCCTTGGTCAGCTTAAGGAAGAAGCAACGAGTATGGCGGAGTGCTATGCCCGGCTCGAGCAAATCCTGCGGGACGGCGGCGCTTCCGTTAATCCTGAAGCGGCGTAATTGCCGAAAAATCCGCTGTTCAGCGGTATCGCCGCGGCCATGGCAACACAAAACTAACGTTATTGCGGCACGGTAGCCCTAGACGTTTCTGCGCGGGCTTTCCGCGCGCGGGCCAATTATCCCGGGGCTTCGGGGGAGTATGTAGTCGATGAAGTCACGCGAAACCCTCATCCGCCTGAAAAAATTTCAGGTCGACGAGAAGCGGCGCAAGGTCGCCCAGATCGAGGCGATGATCGCCGATTTCGAACGCATGGCGGTCGATCTCGATCGCGAGATCAAGACCGAGCAGGACCGCGCCAACATCCACGACCCCTCTCACTTCGCCTATCCGACGTATGCCAAGGCGGCGATCAATCGCCGCGAAAATCTTCGCCGCTCCGCTGGCGAACTCAAGCAACAGCTCGACGACGCCAAGGCAATTCTCGGCGAAGCGTTCGAGGAGCTGAAGAAGGTCGAGATGCTCGATGAGCGTGACCAAGCGCGCGAACGCGCCGAGCAGAATGCGCGTGAGCAAGCGGAGCTCGACCGCATGGGCGCACTGCGTTTCCACCAGACCGTGCGCGCTTAAGGCTACCCAAGGCAAATCGCAAAAACGAACGGCGCCGGTCGGCGCCGTTTCTTTGGCGAGAAAAAAGGGCCGCCGAACACGGCGGCCCTTAAGCCAGGACTACACGACTAAAACAGACCGGATCCGCGGCGGCCCTTTCGGGGGGAATGGGGGGAGGTAAAAAGCCTCCGCGGCTCCGGCACTCAAATAACGGGGGCTCGCGAAAAGCGTTCCCCGTGTTACCGACTATTTTGGGGTTCCTAAAAGGAAACGGGGCTCCGAACCGGAACCCCGTGCTTCGTACATTGCAGACCTTTAACGCTGGCCAGCCGGCGTATTGGACGGGGTTTCCGCCGGGGCGGGGGTCATCGAGCTCGCCCCTGAGCCCGTTGTCGTGGCCGGGCGATTCAGTGCAGGGCCGGGCGTAAGCGGGGAAGCTTGGCCCGTGGTGGTGCGGTTCGGAACCGGCGTCTGGTCGGCGGTTTCCTTGTTGCCGCTGCCGGCGATGACGAGGCCGACGATGAGGACGACGAAGAGTACGCCGAGAATCCACCCCCAGCCAGACCCGTTGCGCTCATAACGTCCGATCTGCGCGGATTCGAGTTCCGACCGCTTATAGGGGTCGCGATTGAAATCGCTCATGGAGAGCCTCCTTCCTGGACGGGGTTCGAAAAATAACCCGCCGCGCGACCGACCGTTCCGAAGTTCCGCCGGGGAACCCGCATCAGGCGATCTTGTCGCGCTGATTGTCGTAGCCGTCGCTGCAATAGGTGCCGCCCTGGAAGAAATCGCCGACAGGATCGGCAGATAGCATCGCCTGGGCCGCCATGGCGCTGGCGCGATAATCCTCGGCGCGGCCTTGCGGCCGATAGCCGAACTTGCGCGCATGACTGTTATCCCACCATGCCGCGGCATTATCGGACATGCCGTAGAAGATCTCGCACTTGATGTCGGGGTGCTCGAGCCCGATGCGGATCAGCTGCACCAAATCCTCAGGCTTGAGCCAGATCGACAGACGGCGATTGTCGATCGGCTCGTCGCCGAAATTGCCGATCCGCAGCGACGTTACCCGCATGCCGTGCTTGTAAGCGTAGAGGGCGCCAAGGGCTTCGCCGAAGGCTTTGCTCACGCCGTAATCGGAATCCGGCCGCACCGCTTCATTGATGCCGATGGTCTGGGAGCGTGGATAAAAGCCGACCGCGTGGTTTGACGAGGCAAAAACGATGCGCTCGACACCGGCGCGATAGGCGGTCTCGAACATGTTGTAGCAGCCGACAATGTTGGCCCGGTGGATTTGCTCCCATGTGCCATTGGTCGAATAGCCGCCCAAATGAACGACGCCATCGATGTTTTTCACGATTTTTTCGACCTGAGCCATGTCCGCCAGATCGGCCTCGATAAACTCGGCACCCGGCTCGAGATCGGCCGGCTTTTTCAAGTCGCTCCAGCGGATCTGCGGATAGATTCCGGGAAGAAGCTTGCGCAGACGGCTGCCAATGCCGCCGGCCGCGCCGGTCACCAAAACTCTTTTCATGGAGGGCTCACATCGAAGGTCGGGACGCCGAGCCTAGCGGTTCCCAAAAGAAAAATCGCGCCCCTGAGGGCGCGATTAAGTTGGGAGGACGAAACGAAAACGGATCAGCGAATAACGGTGGCGTCGCGCGACACGGTGATGACCGGGCCGCCCGCCTTGATGACGGCGGGCTGCGAAAGGTGAGACTGGACCGCGACGTCGGTGCCGAGGTCGATGCCGCGCAGGGCGATACCAAACCCGGAAATCAGCGTGCCAATAGCGAGCGCGACCACCACGATTTTCAGGTGGGTGGTGCGATCAGCGGTGTACATCGACCAGTTCATGAATCCCTCCTGCTCCCCCATGTGTCGTGCGAAACGCGGAACAGGTTCATTCGCGGGGATCAACGTAGGCGGTAGCCCGGGGTTCCCAAGGGCCGATCACGGACGCTTGAAAAAGGCGTGAAAACGGCGCTACGGGCGGAAGCAACCCACTAGTGGTGGTCGACGGTCTGCTCGCTATCCAGAGTGTAGAGCTTTGTGGGACCGAACCCTTTGACGTCCACGGTGCCGCGTTCGGTGCACACGAAATGATCGCGCAGGAGCAGGTAGGATGGCTCCGAAATCGTGATTTGCATGGGTTCCGACATCTGCTCCATGCGCGCGGCGAGGTTCACGCCAGGTCCGAAGATGTCATAGACGTATTTTTGCACCCCCAAGATCGAGCCAACGACCGGACCGACGCCGATGCCGATCCGGCACCGCCAGGCCTCAGGGTGCACTTTGTTGCGCCGATCAATGTAGCGCTTCATCCGAAGCGCAACGCGCGCCAGAGCTTGCGCATGGTCGGGATTGGGTTCGGGCAGGCCTGCGACAGCCATGTAGGCGTCGCCGATCGTCTTGATGCGCTCGCAGCCAAAGCGTTCGACGATGCGGTCAAATGATGTGAAGATATCGTTGAGCTCGGCGACAATCGGCCCAGGCGAATGGGCGATCGCCATATCGGTGAAGCCGACAAAATCCAGAAGCAGCACGGATGCATGGTCGAAGCGCTGAGGCGTCACCATGCCGTAATGCTTCATCTCCTCATACACGGTGCGCGGCATGATATTCAGGAGCAGCCGGTCAACGCGTTCCTTTTCCCTGCTCAACTCGCGCGCATGGCGCTCCGCCATCTTGGAATAGGATTCCAACATGTATTCCGTCTGCTTTTCCTTCGAGATGTCACGGCATTCGATCAGGAAGGAAGGATTCTT
Source organism: Pseudolabrys sp. (assembly GCA_019247925.1). Taxonomy (GTDB): domain Bacteria; phylum Pseudomonadota; class Alphaproteobacteria; order Rhizobiales; family Xanthobacteraceae; genus Pseudolabrys. The sequence goes on along the minus strand of JAFBAG010000064.1, from coordinate 16,333 downwards.
GTCGCTGTTGAGCGCGCTCATATCGACCGCGACCGGTGTTTCGCGGCCTGATGTTTTCGATACCGTTTGAAACGTGAACTTGCGCCCTTGCGAAAGGCGGGCGGTCGCACGATCCATCGGGAGATCGGTCATGCGCTTATCGAGCGACGCGCCCTCCGTGGCCGGAAACCACTGACCGAATTTCGTGTTTTCGAAGATGACGTTCCAGGTGTTGGGATCGACGATGGCGACGCCGAGCCCAAGACTTTGAACGCCCAGCGCGAGCTCAGCGGTGTCGATCTTTCTGGCGTCACCCACAAGTCACCCGGTCACGACGAAATGCTTGCGGTTGAGGATTTCCCTCAAAACGACCTGGATGTCAGCTTCGGCGACGCCGAAATCTTCAAGGGTCTCGCGCAACAGCGTCGACATTTCGCTGAACGCCGCCTCATTGATCTTGAATGGCGTATGGATTCGCGCGAGGTGCTCGTTGGTATAGCTGGCCGGTCCGCCGACGACCGATGCGACGAATTTCGTCTGATGGTCAATCAGGCGTCGCATGTCGACGTTCGCGAAATATGGACTGGTGACAGGCGAATCTAGAATCTTATCGTAGAACGCCGAGACCACCTTGCTGAATGTCGAAAACCCACCGTAGCGCTCAAAAACTGTTTGAGCCATTTCATGCCGACGGCATTTTTATCGCCGCCGCCCCCCCACAGGTTGTAATTTAGAAGACACGATAGTGGGGAGGCAAACAAATAGTTTGTCCCCGTTCGGGACGAAACGGTGCGGGAAGGGAACCGAGGGGTCCGAAGGCGCCACGCTTTGAGCAGGACGAAGACGTAACCCAAGTGCGTAAGTTCGTGCAGAGCCTGATCGGCCCCGAACAGACGCCACCATCCCGCATCCGTGAACGATGTCAGGCGCAACCGCTTCGATAAAAGCCCCTTCCCACGGTCGATTGCTGCATGGACGACAAAATCGACGACCGCCAACCACCACAAAGATGGGGTTGCAAACAAAACGATGGCTGCGGTGAGGCTGCGTGGGTCGCAGCGTGGGCAGCCAAGGGGGCGAGCCAGTGGGCGGCGCGCTCTCGCCCCGCGCCATCCATGTCGTCTGGCATAGAAAGTCCGCCAAATAGTGTTTGGCGATGAAGGCTGCGTACAGAATGACAAAGGAGTAGGGGAACCAGTCCACTTTACGTCCGCAGTGTTAGCGGCCCGGATTTTCCCATTGCTCCAATCCGAACGTAATCCGCTCGGCTCAATTGCCCGACCCGTTGAGAAAGGCGATCATCCATCGCTGCGGTCAGTTGAAGAGGCGCTTTCATGAATTTTGCAGATGTGGCCGGGTATGTTGCGGCCGTGCTGGTCTTCATGACCTTTTACATGAAAACCATGATTCCGTTGCGCGTTGTCGGAATTTGCAGCAACTGCGTTTTCATCCTCTACGCGTTTATGGGCAGCCTTTATCCGGTTCTGGTGCTTCACATCATCCTGCTGCCGCTGAACAGTGTTCGTCTCCGGCAAATGCTGAGACTCACCAAACAGGTGCGTGCCGCATCACAAGCCGATCTCAGCATGGATTGGCTCAAGCCATTCACCACGACCCGTCAAGTCAAGGCGGGGGAAGTCCTGTTCGAAAAGGGCGCCCGCGCCGAGGCAATGTTTTTCACCGTGTCAGGCGGCTATCGCTTGGCGGAGCTTGGAATCCAGCTTCCGCCCGGGCAGGTCGTCGGCGAGATGGGTCTGTTGGCGCCCGATCAGACGCGCACTCAGACCCTCGAATGCACGGCGGATGGCGAGGTCTTGCAGATCACTTACGAACAGGTGAAGCAGCTTTATTTTCAGAACCCGCAGTTCGGATTCTATTTTCTACAGCTCATCACCAAGCGTTTGTTTGAAAACATCGGAAAGTTGGAGCGCCAGCTCGCGAGTTACAAAGCAGCAGACAACCGCTTTAGCGCTTAAACTGTGCCCACGGTCTTGAGGCGGGCGCGGGGATGAATTTCAGACTGTGACATCACGGTCGTTTGCGCCCGGAAGCGTTCCACGATGCCCCGCACGAAGGGCCGGATGCCGGCTGAGGTCACCAGAACCGGCGCTTCGCCTTCGCGCGCCGCGGCCTCAAACCGCTCCCGCACGACCTGAATGAACTCCGTCAGCTTCGAAGGCTGCATCGCCAGCGTGCGGTCGTCACCCTGGCCGACAAGGGACTCGGCGAAGGCCTGTTCCCATTTCGCCGACAGGGCGATGAGCGGCAGATAGCCGCCGGCGCTGGTGAACTGCGCGCAAATCTGCCGCGACAGCCGGCCGCGCACGTGTTCTGCGAGCGTTGCAGGATTGCGCGAGAAAGCCAGCCCATCGGCGATGCCTTCCAGGATGGTGGAGAGATCGCGGATCGACACGCGCTCGGACAGGAGAATTTGCAGGACGCGCTGGATGCCCGAGACGGTGATGAGCGCGGGCGAAATGTCCTTGACGAGCTCGGCCTGTTCCTTGGGCAATTCCTTGAGCAGCTTCTGCACTTCGCCATAGGAGAGGAGCTCGGCCATGTTGCCCTTAAGCAGCTCGGTGAGATGCGTCGAGAGCACCGTCGCGGCGTCCACCACGGTGTAGCCCTTGAGGGCGGCATCTTCCTTGAGGGCGTTGTCGATCCAGGTTGCCGGCAGGCCGAAGGTCGGCTCGGTCGTGTGGGTGCCGGGCAGGTTCACCTGACCGCCCGCCGGATCCATGACCATGTACTGGCCGGGCCAAATCCGGCCGCCGCCAGCATCCACTTCCTTGATCTTGATGAGGTAGCCGTTGGCATCGAGCTGCACGTTGTCCAGAATGCGCACGGCCGGCATCACAAAACCCATATCCGCGGCGAGCGAGCGGCGCAGCGCCTTGATTTGCTCGGTCAGCCGGTCGCCGCCCTCGGGCGAATTGACCAGCGGCAGCAGGGCGTAGCCGAGCTCGATCTTGAGGTCGTCGATCTTGAGGGCGGCTGCGACTGGCTCGTCGGCCACGTCCGATTTCGCCGCCGCAGCCGCGGTGGCGGTGGCTTCCATCGCCGCCTGCGCCCTGGAGCGTTTTGCGATGATGTAGGCGAGGGCGCCTGCGCCGCCGCCAAGGAACAGGAAGGGCAGCATCGGAATTCCGGGAAGCAGCGCCATCACCGTCATGACCGCGCCCGACATGCCGAGCGCCTTCGGATAGCCGGAGAGCTGCGCCATCATCGCCTTATCGGCGGCGCCGGCCACGCCGGCCTTGGCGACAAGGAGGCCTGCAGCCGTCGAGACGATCAGCGCCGGCACTTGCGTCACCAGGCCGTCGCCGACGGTGAGCACGGTATAGGCCTGCGCCGCGTCGGCGAAGCTCATGCCCTGTTGCACAATGCCGATGATCATTCCGCCGATGATGTTGATGAACACGACGAGCAGGCCGGCGATGGCGTCGCCGCGCACGAATTTCGATGCGCCGTCCATGGCGCCGAAGAAGCCGCCTTCGTCCTCCAGCTTCTGGCGGCGCTTGCGGGCTTCCTTTTCGTCGATGGCGCCGGTGGACAGTTCGGCGTCGATCGCCATTTGCTTGCCGGGCATAGCGTCGAGATGGAAGCGCGCCGCAACTTCCGCGATGCGGCCCGAGCCTTTGGTGATGACCACGAAATTCACGATCACCAGGATCGTGAACACGATGATGCCGATGACGAAATTGCCCGACATCACGAAGTTGCCGAACGCCTCGATGACGTGACCGGCGGCGGCGGTGCCTTCGTGACCGCGCGCGAGAATGAGGCGGGTCGAGGCGAGGTTCAGCGCCAGCCGCAGCATGGTCGCGATCAGCAGCACCGTCGGGAACGACGAGAATTCCAGCGGCGCGTGGATGAACAGCGCCGTCATCAGGATCAGGACCGACAGAATGATCGACACCGCGAGCGCCATGTCGAGCAGGAGCGGCGGCAGCGGCAGGATGAGGACGACAAGGATCGTCAGAACGCCGATCGCGAGCGCAATGTCCCCGCGCTTGAACAGCGCGCCGAGGTCGCCGATGCCCGGCAGAGTCGGTAGCCGAATGCCGCTTGCAGTCTGTGCGGCGGAGACGTCGCTCATGCAACCTTCAGCCGCCATGCCCCCGGCGGCGCGGACGCGTCCAAGCTCACAAGAAAACAGGCACCGCGCGGTGGTGCCGGAGTAGCGAATCGGTGGGCGATTACCCTTGCGCCCAGGCAATATTTGCCCGGTTCATGGTTAGCGCCGGGTTAAGGGGCGTCGGGGCGGTTTTTGAGCCTATTGCCGCAGCCAGCGTTCGGCGCCCACCTGCCGCCCGCCCGCATAGGTCCATAAGCCGATCCAGTTGCCACCCTCGGCCCCGTAAAGCGCGAGGCCGGTGTCGTTGCCGGAGCGGTAGGACACCGCGATGAAGTCCTTATTGCCGATGCCGGTGCCGACATAGCGCGTGCTGCCGACCACCCAGACGACGCGATACGTGTCGCCCGTGCGTTCGACCGTCACGCTGCCCCGATAGGCCGAGCCGCCGCCCGGATTGGTGCCTTCCACCGCATAAGACCCGGTGGGATCGGCCGCATGAGCAAGCGTAGTCAGCGCGACCAGCGCACTGCTGGCGAGGAGAGCGAGATACCCCATGACTATTCCCCCGATTAAGCCGGCTCTGGGCCGTATTGATTGGGACCCGGCGTTCCCGCCAGGAAGCCCAGCTCAACGATGGCCCAGATCGAGACCGCGAGACTGGCGAGAGAGAAAATAAAAGGCGCGTTCAACACGCCGCCGAGCCAGGTGAGAAGGGCGGGGCCAAGGTAAAACGCGAGCAGCCACCAGCCACTCTTGTCGCGGTCATGCAATCGTTTGATGCCGACCGCGATGCCGGCCACGATCATCGGAATGTAAAGCAGGAAGATCACGATCAGGCCGAGCATGCCGAGAAAGCCGATGAGCATGCCAAGCACGAACAATGCGATCATGTAGACGATCGCGATGACCACCGCGGTCCAGTAGCGGCCGCGGTTGATACGGCCGTCAAACGTGAACAACAATTCCTTCGGATTGCTGAAATCCATCGTCGCCCCCCAATAATCCGGAGCAAAGCTTAGGCCTTTGCCGGAAGGGGAACAACGGCGGTTGCGCGCGCGGTCGACGGCGCTAGGCGGCGCAAAGCAGATCGACGGCGTCCTTGGTGCCGATCACGATCGGCTGGCGCCAATAGCGCAGATCCGGCTTGCCGGACGGGCCTTGCGCCGGCTCGAAGCGCGACATCGCCGTCCAATTGCCGCTGCTTCCGGTGCGCACCGAGCCGCCGGCGGCGCGCACGAGCGCCAATCCTCCGGCGACATCCCAGATATTCGGCGAGACGAAGCGGGCGACTTGAAGCAGCCCCGCCGCGACCATGGCGCACTCGATCGCCGCCGAGCCGGTCTTTCGGGTTTCCCAGGCGCTGTCTTCCGCCGTGGCGACCGGCACGCCCGCCAAACGGCGACGCACATCGGGATTGACCTTCGGCGTCACGTCGGAGCCCTCGAAGCGCAGCTTGCCGCCGAGCGTCGCGTGATAGATGCCGGCGCGGAGCGCATGCGAGGCCGAGCACCACACCGCGCCCACCACGGGTTCGCCGCGATACAGGACGCCGATCGAGGCGGCGAATAGCGGGAAGCCGTTGACGAAGTTGGTTGTGCCGTCGACGGGATCGATCGCCCAGACGAAGTCATGGCCAAAGCCGGGGCGGTGCTCCATCTCCTCGCCGATAATGTCGTGGTCGGGAAACTGCTTGCCCAGCCGGGTGCGGATGAGCTCCTCGACCTTGCGATCAACCTCGGAGACGGGGTCGCGATAGACGGCTTTCTGCTTCTCTTTTTCCGCCGCTCCAGTCTTGTAACGGACCTTCAGGATGGTGCCGAGCGCGGCCTTGATTTCCGCTCCCGCCAGATTGGCGAGTTCGATGGCCAGCGCCTCGATGTCTTCGAGTTCGGTACCGCCGACCTGCGGGGACTGGACAGTGCTTTCACTCATGCGCTGGCCTTTGATTTGGCCTTGTCATCCGGCTCGAGAAGTTGCGGCTCCGGCTCAACCAGGGGCTTAGGCACCAGGATGCGGGCGGGGAACTTGGCGCAGGTGATTTCCGCGGTCTGTTCTTTCTCCTTTGCCGCGAAAACTTCGTCGTCAATCCGGTGCGCCGCGCCACGCCATGCGAGCGTTATCTTGCGGCCGGCGCGGGTGAGCACCGGCGGTTCCGCCTTCTGCGGCGCGTCAAGCCAGGCGATCAGGTCGTCGCGGTGCTTCTTTTCGAAGCACACGACGTTGAGCTTGCCGTCCCCGGTTTCCGCAGCGGGGGCGAGCGGCAGCCCGGCGCTTGTGTATGGCGTGTTGAGGATCTCGACTCCGAGGAAATCGCCCTCCATCGCTTTTCCATCGACCATGATTTCGGCGTCGAGGGGCTTCGCCTTCTTGAGGGTCTTTTGCAGCGCCTCGCGACCCTTCAGCAGGTTGTCGGCGCCTTCGGCTTTCTTCTTGCTGTCGACCTCTTCGATCATGTCGGCGATGGCCCCGAGGCCGAAGGCTTCGACGAACGGGGCCTGTCCCCAAGGGCCTTCGGCGCTGCCGACGTCAAAGATGCCGGTGCGCTTGGGGTCCCAAAGCTCGGCGATTTCGTGCGGCTTGCCGGAGATAGCGAGCGACCGGGCAACGTTGTTTGCCGTGCCGAACGGCAGGATGGCGATCGGGATTTCGCGGTCGGGGAGACCGTCAATGATCTTGCGCACCGCTCCGTCGCCGCCCGCGACGATAAAAAAATCGACCTTGCTATCGAAGCCTTTTTTCCAACCGTCTTCCTTGGTCGAGAAATATTCGATGTCGAGATCGACGAGCTTGAGCGCGGCGAGGATCTTGTCCTTGCCGCGCAGCTCCTTCGGTCCAGCCGTTGGATTGTGAAACAGAACCGCGCGCATGATCCCTCGCCGAAAGGCCGTTCATGGCGTTAACGGCGGGTCCAGCGCGGAGTTCCATGTCCACAAAAGCCAACGCCCCGCCGGAGCGGGGCGTCTTTCGATTTGACTGGGTTCAGGCGGCGCCGCGCAGCGGCTCGCCCCCATTCGGCGGCGGGATCGGCGCGCCATCCGCGGCATATTCGTTGAGCTTGTTGCGCAAGGTCCGGATCGAAATGCCCAAGATGTTGGCGGCATGGGTCCGGTTGCCCAGGCAATGCTTGAGCGTCTCCAGAATGAGATCGCGCTCGACTTCCGCCACGGTGCGGCCGACGAGATTGCGGGTGACCTGTTCGGCGGCGACCGCAGCCTGGGCCGCCGGTCCGCTGCGCGAAGCGTCGAGCCGGGCGCCGTCCGGGGAAAGAATGCCGTCGATGCCGATCTCCAGCCCGGTCGAGAGCAGCACGGCGCGGTGCAACGTGTTCTCGAGCTCGCGGACATTGCCGGGCCAGCGATGCGCGGTGAGGGCGCGCTGGGCTTCCTTGGAGAGCGGCCGCGGCGGCAGATGGTTCGCCTCGGAATATTTTTTCACAAAGTGCTGGGCGAGCTCGATGATGTCGCTGTGGCGTTCGCGCAGCGGCGGCAGCTTGAGATTGACGACGTTGAGGCGGAATAGCAGATCCTCACGGAACTTGCCTTCGCGCACCGCCTCGGTGAGGACGCGGTTCGAGGTGGCGATGATTCGGATATCGACGGGGACCGGCTTGGTGCCGCCGACCCGATCGATCAGGCGCTCCTGAATGGCGCGCAGCAGCTTCGCCTGCAGCCGCACATCCATCTCGGAAATTTCGTCGAGCAGGAGCGTGCCGCCATTGGCTTCTTCGAATTTTCCGATGCGGCGCGCCAGAGCGCCGGTGAACGAGCCCTTCTCGTGGCCGAACAATTCGGATTCCAGAAGGTGTTCGGGAATCGCGGCGCAGTTCACTGTGATGAACGCCTTCTTGGCGCGGGACGATTGCGCGTGGACATAACGCGCGAGGATTTCCTTCCCGGTGCCGCTCTCTCCCGTGATCAGCACCGAGGCTTCCGACCCGGCAACCTGCTGCGCGAGCTTGACCACCTTGGCCATAGCGTCATCGCGATAGACCATGTCCCGCGCGTCGTCGGCGACGGCGGCGAGCACCGCCGCGATCATCTCGGCGTCGGGCGGCAGCGGGATGTATTCCTTGGCGCCGGCATGGATCGCCGCCACGGCCGCCTTGGCGTCATTGGTGACGCCGCAGGCGACGATCGGGACGTGGATGCGCTCGGCATTGAGCTTGCCGACGAGCTCGCGGATCTCGATGGCGACGTCCACCATCAGGAGGTCGGCGCCCTTGCCGGAGCGCAGCACCGCGAGGGCTTGCTCGATGTTCTCGGCGTGGGTGACCGAGGCGCCCTTGTCCATCGCAATCTTGGTCGCGGTGGTGAGCTGGCCCTTGAGGGTGCCGATGATCAGAAGTCGCATGGCGTTGATCCCAGGTTGTTACTGATCGGCCTTGATGATTTCCGTCATCGTGACGCCGAGCTTTTCTTCCACCAGCACCACTTCGCCGCGGGCGACGAGGCGGTTATTGACGTAGATATCGATGGCTTCGCCGACCTTGCGGTCAAGTTCGAGCACGGCGCCGGGCCCGAGCTTGAGAAGGTCGCCGACCTCCATGCGCGCACGCCCGAGCACCGCGGACACCTGCACCGGAATATCGAACACCGCTTCGAGATCGGCGGCACCCCGGCTGACCGCGCTACTCTGCGCCGGCGCGACCGGAGGGGCGTCCGCGATCGTCTGCACCTCGGCCCCGGCTTCGAGGTCGGGCAGCGGGACTTTGGGATCGGTGTCACTCATCGTCGTTCTTCTCCCGAAATTCTCGGTTCATCACGCGGCATCGGCGCTGCGCGCCGCGACGTATCGATTGACGGCATCGGCGATCACGGCTTCGGCGGCGGCGCGCTCGCGCACCACGCCGCCATCAGCCCACTCGATCCTGCAGTCGCCGGGCGCGATGTCGGCCGAGGGCGTGATGGCAAGGCGGCCCTCGAAGCCGCGCGCCCGGGCGATGTCCTCGATCCGGCCCTTGAGCGCTTCGTAAAGCCCGTCATTGACGCGAACCGAAATGTGCGGCGTCGCGACCAGGTGGCGGAAGCATTCCGTGGCCAGCGCGACGATCTCGTCGGCGGGCCGGCGGGAGATCAATTCGGCGGCGAGCTTGCGGGCGACCGCCACGGCGACCTGCACCGCTTCGGTTTCGAGCCGCGCTTCAACGCCGTCGAGGCCGCGGCCAAGCCGCTCCATGCCAGCGCCGATTGTCGCCAGCGCCGCGGCGATGTTCTGCTCCGCCTCCGCGTGCTGCTGCGCCTGCGCCGCGCTGAAGCCATTGCGGTAGGCGACGGCCTCCGCGTCCTTGCGGCGGCGGTCGTGCTCGGCGATCGTGATCGTCGGCCGCTCGCCGGTCGCGAAGTCGTGGTCGAACAGGAATTTGGCGTTCGCCGCCATCAGTACACCAGCTCTTCGTCGCCGCGGCTCTTGGCGATAAGGATTTCGCCCTTGGCCGCGAGGTCCTTGGCGATGTTGACGAGCAGGGCTTGCGCTTCGTCGACGTCGCGCAGCCGTACCGGTCCCATGGCCTGCATGTCGTCGACCAGCATTTTCGCGGCGCGGGTCGACATGTTCTTGAAGAAGAATTCGCGCACCGCCTCGTTGGCGCCCTTGAGCGCTATGGCGAGCTTGTCCTTGTCGATGTTGCGCATCAGCGTCTGCGCCGAGCCGGTGTCGAGCTTGACCAGGTCATCGAAGGTGAACATCAGCGCCTTGATGCGCTCGGCGGCGTCGCGGTTGTCTTCTTCCAGCGAGGTGAGGAACCGCGTCTCGGTCTGTCGGTCAAAATTGTTGAAAATTTCCGCCATCACCTCGTGGGCGTCGCGGCGGCGGGTCTGCGACAGGTTCGACATGAATTCGGTGCGCAGCGTCTGCTCGACGCGCTCGATCACTTCTTTCTGCACCGATTCCATCTTCAGCATGCGGTTAATGCAGTCGAGCGCGAAGTCCTCCGGCAAGATCGAGAGAACGCGCGCCGCATGTTCTGGGCGCAGCTTGGAGAGCACCACCGCGACGGTCTGCGGGTATTCGTTCTTGAGATAGTTCGCCAGCACTTCTTCCTGAACGTTGGCGAGCTTTTCCCACATGTTGCGGCCGGCGGGCCCGCGGATTTCTTCCATGATGCCGCCGACACGTTCCGGCGGCAGATATTGCTGCAAGAGCCGCTCGGTCGCGTCGTAATTGCCGAGCAGCGCGCCCGACGCAGACATGCGCGAGACGAATTCGAGCAGGAGCTGTTCGACCATATCCGCATCGATCGTGCCGAGCGTCGACATCACGACCGAGATTTCACGAAGTTCGTCGTCGTCGAGCATCGAAAAGATCTTGCCGCCGTATTTTTCACCGAGCGCGAGCATCAAGACCGCGGCGCGCTCAGGGCCGGACAAGCGGCGCTTGCCTTCCTGGACTTGGGGCCGGCTGGCGAGCTCGGCCATGAGCCCGCCAATGTCGGACCGGGTGTTGGCGGCGCCGCCGCCGCGGCGCTGTTCTGCATAAGCCGAAGGCATTAGGCGGCATCCTCATGAAGCCAGCTGCGGATGATCGAGACCGCTTCGTGCGGGTTCTTTTCGGCGAGCTCGCCGACTTTCTGGACGGATTGAGCGTGGACCTGGCCCTGCACCTTGGCGACGTCGATCATCGCGGAGGTGCGGTTCGAAATAGCGACGGCTTCGTCGCTGCCGACAATCGAGACGTTCGGACCGCCCGCGGTGGTGATGCTGCCGGCGCCGCCGCCTGAAACCGACACGCCGCCGGGTCCTTGGACGGCCGCGAGCGGCTGGCCACTCGGACCCATCAAGATGCCGGCAGTGGCGCCGACCCCCGCTACACCGGCGACGGCGGCAGAGCCGATCATCCCCGCATTTTCCGGAGCGAGCATGCGGCGCACCAGCGGCCGCACCACCATAAACATCACGACCAGGCCCATTAGCGCCATGACGCTGAGTTCGGCCGCGCGCATGATGTCGTCCTTGCCGAACTGGAAGTAGCTCATCCACCCGGCAGGCTCGCCGGCGGGCACGGCACCAGGGCTCTCCGCGAAACGCAGATTGACGATCTCGACCTGGTCGCCGCGCTTGCTATCGAAGCCGATCGCCGATCGCACCAGCGCGGCGATCCGATCCAGCTCTTCCTTGGTGCGGGGCTGATAAGCCGCTTCGCCCTTGTCGTTTTTGGTGTAGCTGCCGTCAACGAGAACCGCGACCGAGATCCGATTAACGCGGCCCGCTTCGATCACCTCGGTTTTTGTCGTGCGAGAGATTTCGTAGTTGACGATTTCCTCGGTCTTCTTGTTGGAGTCGCGCGCGGCGTTTTGCGGTTGCGCATTCGCTCCGGGCAGCTCGGTGCCGACCGAGACCGGACTTTCCTTGGCGCTGTCGCCTGACGCTGACTGCTCTTCGCGCGTCTGGCTCGATCGCACCACCCGTCCGTCCGGATCGAACTTGTCGGACGTCTGCGTGACGCGATTGACGTCGAATTCCGCGGTGAGCTGCACCCGCGCGCGTCCGGAGCCGACCACCGAGGTGACGATGCCTTCGACCTGATCGCGCATGCGCTTTTCGAAGGCGGTTTTTCGCTCGTCGGCGCCGACGCCGATGCCGCCATCCTGCTCCGCGCCGTCGGCCAGCAATTTACCGGTCTCATCGATGACCGAGACCCGCTCCGGCTTAAGGCCGTTGACCGCGGTGGCGACGAGATGACGAATGGCGCGCACCTGCTGCGGCTCGAGCGCGCCGCGAACTTTCAGGATGATCGACGCCGAGGGTTCGTTCTTGTCGCGGGAGAACAGGGGCCGGTCCGGCAGAACAAGATGGACTCGGGCGCCCTGGATGCGATCGATCGCGCGGATGGTGCGGGCGAGTTCGCCTTCGAGCGCGCGCAGCTTGTTGATGTTCTGAATGAAGCTGGTCGCGCCGAGCGCGTCTGACTTGTCGAAGATCTCATAGCCGACGCCGCCGCCTTTCGGCAGGCCGCCCTCGGCGAGCTTCATACGCAGCCGCGCGACCTTGTCCTTCGGCACCATGATGATGGCGCCGTCGTTTTTCATCGTATAGGCGATGCCCTGCCGCTCGAGGTCCTTCACAATGGCCGCGCTGTCGTCGACCGACAGTTCGGTGAAGAGCGGCACCAGCTGCGGAGCCGTCACTTGAAGGATCAGGAAGGCGAAGAAGCCGATCAGGCCTGCGGTGACTGCGGCCATCGCCGCCATGCGGGCGGCGCCGAGCGAGCGTAGAAAATCGAAGAATCCCTGCACTGGACCTTTGCCCCTTGCGTCAGGCGCGGGGCGCACCTGACGCGGCAATTTTTGCCCAGTTTATGGTTAGCGTCGGGTTAACACCTTGAGGCTTGGGCCAAAAATGAAAACGCCGGCCCAAAATCCAACTTTGGGCCGGCGGATTCGAATTCGGTGTTGGCGCTGCTTTAAGAGCGGTACTGCTGGATGCGCGTGGTGCGCAGGCCGGGCAGGCCGTGCTGGTCGATCGAATACTGCCAGGACAGGAATTCCTCGACGGTGAGCGTGTAGCGGCCGCAGGCTTCCTCGAGCGACAGCAGACCACCACGAACGGCGGCGACCACCTCAGCCTTGCGGCGGATGACCCAGCGCTTGGTGCCCGGTGCCGGCAAATCCGCGATGGTGAGCGGACTACCGTCAGGCCCGATCACATACTTGACCCTCGGGCGATGAGGTTCGGTCATTGGGATACTCACAGACACTGACTAACTGTAGAGGCGAAAACTACCGGTCCCGGCTTAAGATTTGCCTAAACGGGGCGCGCAGACCGGGAAAACATTGCCGTGATTTCGCTAAGACTTTGGTTACGGATGCGGCGCCGCGCAAGGTCCACAAACCGAGAAAAATCGGGCGTTTTCGCAATAGCTTGCGCGGATCAGGTCGCGCGCATGACGCGCTTGATCTTGTCGATCGTGAAGTCCTTGCCGTTGATCGACAGGAGCGGCGGCGTTTTGGTGACGTCGACCGAGTCGACGACCGCTCCGACCTCGGTCGAGATCGCGACGTCGTTGCCGCTGGCGTCCTTCCCGGTCACGCTGAGGGTGTAATTTCCGGCGGCCCACTGCTTGCCGTTGTTGCCCTTGCCATCCCAAGTGAAGCCGTTCTTGCCGGCCTGGACGCCGAAGGTGCCGGAATAGGCGGTTTGCCCGGTCGAATCCTTGATGACGACATTGGCGGTGGCGGGCTTCGCCGAATCGAAGCTCCAATCGGCGCGGCCATTTTCAAGCTTGGCGGTCGAGCCATCGACTACGACCTTTTGGCCGACATAGGACAGGGCAACGGTCGCCTGCGCGCTCTTCTCGATGTTGATCAGCGTCTGCAGCTGGTCGTTCGACTTCATCTGCTGCTCGACCTGCGCGAACTGCACGAGCTGCTGCGTGAACTGGTTGGTATCGAGCGGATCGAGCGGGTTCTGGTTCTTGAGCTGCGTGGTCAGCAGTTGCAGGAAGGTCTGGAAGTTGCCCGCAATCATCTGCTTGTCCGACACCGCTGCGGCGGTGGCGGCGGCGCTTGAAGACGCGCCGTTGATCGGATTGATGGGAAGCAGGGCCGCCATGGAATTCCTCCTAGACGCGGATGTCGATGCCGCCAGCGACGCTGGCGGTGCGGCGATAGCCGCGCTGGGTTTCGAGGGTTGCGGTCAGTTCGTCACTCGCGACGAGCGCGGCACTGTCGCGGGCGGGAGCGTCGTCACGGCTCTGTCCGTTCTGATCGCGCAGCGAAAATTGCAGACCGTGATCCGAGGTCTTCAGTCCGGCGTCGTTGAGCGCGCGTTCCAGGTTGGCGGCGTCGCGCCGCAGCAGGTCGAGCGTATCGACGCGGTCGACGACGAGACGCGACAGCACCTGTCCATCGCGGTCGACGTCGAGCCGGACATGGATGCGCCCGAGCTCCGGCGGGTCGAGCCGGATTTCGAAGCGATGCTTGCCAGAGAGCGCCTGCGCCGCGATCTCGACGGCGACGCCTTGCAGCGGCGTGCCGTGCGATGTCGTTTGTGCCTGTGCCGCAGGGACTTGTGACACGTTCGCGGCGGCCTGAATGGCAGGCATTTGTTGGGCCGGCGCGTTCACAGGCTCGACGGTTGAAGGTGCGGGGGCCTGGGCGTCGGTAGAGCGCGTAATCTCGAACCGCTCGCCGCGCGCGCCCTCGCGCACCATGGCGACGAGCTCGCTCAGACGGGGGAGGGGCGCTTTGCCTTCGGGCTTTTCCGCGGCCGCTGTGTCAGCCTGTTCGGATGCGGCGAGCTCGGCATCCGCCGCCTCGCTACTGACGAGCGCGCTCTTTGTTTGCGACTTTTGAGCCGAAGTGGCTTTAACCTGCGGAACGGAAGGCACCGAGCCCTTCGCGACGCTCTTCTCGGTAAGAGGCGCGGTCACCGCGGCGGCGACCAGCTCATTGTCGTCAAGCTGCGGGGCTTTCTCCACGATCGGTTTGGCTTCAACCGCTTCGGTGTTTGACGGCTCAACCGTCACAGCCGCAGTCTCGGCATCGGCTTTGACGTTTACTTGCGTTACGGCTTGTGTGACGGCTTCCGGCGCGAGGGTGAGCTCAGCATCGGTCTGGATATTTTGCGCTGGGGCAGGGGCGGCCACGACCGCGACCTGCGCCGCGAGCGCGGCGATTTGGGCGTCCGCGGCGCCCTCGGGCGAAGCCGCGTCGGTCGTCTCGACCTGCGCGGCTTCCGTGGGCTCGCCTTTGTCCGTGGTCTGGGTCTCCGCCACTTCGGACTTATCGTCCGTCGTTTTGGCCTCCGCCGGCTGCTCGCCGCGCTGCGGATCGCGAGGACTCTCGGCGGTTTTCTGGTCTGCGGGGCGCCGAGCGGTTTTCGATACGGGAGCCTCGGCTTCCGCGCGACGCTCCGAGCGCTTGACTGAACGGTCTGCCGGAGGCTGGGCCTGCGCCGCCTCGTCGAGCGCCGCCGAAAACGGCGACGCCGCGTCCGCATTCGAACGAGCGGAGACCGCGTGTCGGATCTTCGGGGTGATGATGGCGCTGGTATCGGACGCAACTTTGGGCACGGCTTCCTCGGGGTTGGAATGTCCAGCCATTGAGGTGCAATCGTTGGGCCAATTGGCCTTCCGGCGGCGTCGTGAAACTGCCGCCTTTTCAACGTCTTGCTCCCGGCCAAAGCAGGGCCGCGCACGGAACATCGGCCTTTGTAGGCGCCACCCGGCAGAATTTGCCGGTGTCGTTGCCTAAGCGGGCGCGCGGCGGCTAGAAGGACGGCGAATGCTCAACAGTCTCGAATTAAACGCCGCCCCGCAGGACACCCGGGTCGTCGTCGCCATGTCCGGCGGCGTCGATTCTTCGGTCACGGCTGCGCTCCTGAAGGCCGAGGGCTACGACGTCGTCGGCGTCACCTTGCAATTGTACGACCATGGCGCGGCGCCGCATCGCAAAGGCGCATGCTGCGCGGGTCAGGATATCTACGACGCGCGGGCCGTGGCTGAGCGCATTGGCATTCCGCACTACGTGCTCGACTACGAGCGCCGCTTCAAGGAAGCGGTGATCGACCGCTTCGCCGAGAGCTACGTCGCCGGTGAGACGCCGGTGCCCTGCGTCGACTGCAATATGTCGATCAAGTTCAAGGATCTCCTGGCGACGGCGAAGGAGCTCGGCGCGAAGGTTCTGGCGACGGGCCACTACGTCGCCTCGCGCGCGCTTCCCGGCGGCGGCCGCGGCCTTTATCGCGCCCGCGATGAAGACCGTGACCAAAGCTATTTCCTGTTCGGCACGACGCGCGACCAGCTCGATATCCTGCGGTTTCCGCTCGGCGACATGACGAAGCCGCAGGTGCGCGAGCACGCGCGCCGGTTCGGCCTCACCATTGCGGAGAAGCAGGACAGCCAGGACATCTGCTTCGTGCCGAGCGGCCGCTACACCGACATCATCGAGCGCCTGAAGCCGGATGCCGCGGAGGCTGGTGAGATCGTCGACCTGAATGGAAAGGTCCTCGGCACGCATGCCGGCATCATTCATTTCACGGTCGGCCAGCGGCGCGGCCTCGGCGTGGCCGCCGCCGAACCGCTTTACGTTGTGGCGCTCGATGCGGCGCAACGGCGGGTCGTGGTCGGGCCGCGTGAGGCTCTGCGGCGCCATCGCATCAAGCTGCGGGACGTCAACTGGATCGGCGACGGCGACCTCCCCACACTTCTTGCCGACGACCGGCGCGAAATGTTCGTGAAGGTGCGCTCGACGCGGCCGCCGCAGGCGGCGTGGCTGCGTGTCGGCGCCAGCGGCTACGAAATCGAGCTCGCGGGTGGCGAGGAGGGGGTTTCTCCGGGCCA
>JAFBAG010000146.1 GCA_019247925.1 Pseudolabrys sp. | reverse complement strand
ATCGGCATGGACTTCGACGGCTCGGGCCGCGGCCTCGGCACGCGCACCAAGCGCTATTCCATGCTGGTCGAGGACGGCACGGTGAAGCAGCTCAATATCGAGGATCAGCCGGGCCAGTGCACCGTGTCCGGCGGCGACACGTTGCTGAAGCAGCTCTAGCTACTTCGTTTTCATCGCCCCGATCGCGCCGGCGCGCGCCGCAACGATGCCGTTGCGCGCGAGCTCGTCGGCACGCTCGTTCATGGCGTGGCCGGCGTGACCTTTCACCCAGTGCCATTTGACGTCGTGATCTTTCAAAGCGGCGTTGAGCCGCTGCCAAAGGTCGACATTCTTCACCGGCTTGCGGTCGGCGGTCTTCCAGCCGTTCTTCTTCCAGCCGTTGATCCAGCCGGTGATGCCGCCGCGCAGATATTCGCTGTCGGTGTAAAGATCGACGGCGCACGGCCGCGTCAGCGCCTCGAGCGCCGCGATCGCCGCCATCAGCTCCATGCGATTGTTGGTGGTGTGGGCTTCACCGCCCATCAGCTCTTTTTCCTTGCCGCCAAAGGACAAGATTGCGCCCCAGCCGCCCGGACCGGGATTTCCGGAACAGGCCCCGTCGGTGTGGATCGTCACGCGATCGGACATTATTCGAGGCCGTAATCCCGCGCGCTCTTGAGCGACTGGTGGAAGCGCAGCTTGCGGAAATATTCGAGCGGATCCTTCGGCCGCACCAGCGCGCCATCCGGCACCGCCAGCCAGTCGACCAGCCGGGTCAGCAAGAAGCGCATGGCCGCGCCGCGCGCCAGCAATGGCAGCGCATCGCGCTCCTTGGCGGCAAGTTGGCGCCTGGTTTCGTAGCCTTGCAGCAGCGCGCGGCCCTTGGTGACGTTGTAGGAATGATCGGCCTCGAAACACCAGGCGTTGAGGCAAACCGCGACGTCGTAGGCGAGCGCGTCATTGCAGGCGAAATAGAAATCGATCAAGCCGGACAGCGTTTCGCCGAGAAAGAACACATTGTCCGGAAACAGGTCGGCATGGATGACCCCATGCGGCAGGCCGCGCGGCCAGCTTTTTTCCAGCACGTCGAGTTCGGCCGCGATCGCTTTGTCGAGGCCGGGCTGCACGCTATCGGCGCGCGGCCTAGCTTGTTCATAGAGCGGCCGCCAGCTCGCGACCGACAAGGAATTTGGCCGCTGCAATTTGAAGCCTTCGCCGGCGAGATGCAGTTGCGCCAAGGCTTCGCCGACGGCCGCGCAATGCCGGGTCGAGGGCCGGCGAATCCACAGGCCATCAAGAAAGGTGACGAGTGCCGCCGGACGGCCGGCGATCTTGCCCAGCACGCCGCCGCTTTTGTTGTGCACCGGCAGCGGACAGTTCAAACCGCGCTGCGCAAGATGCTCCATCAGGCCGAGGAAGAACGGCAGATCGGCTTCGGCGACGCGCTTTTCGTAGAGCGTCAGGATGTAATTGCCGCGCCCGGTGTGCACCAAAAAATTGGAATTCTCGACGCCTTCGGCGATGCCCTTGAAGGAGAGCAGTTCGCCGATGTCGTACCCGCCAATGAATTTTGCGAGCTCGTCCTCGCTGACGTCGGTATAGACCGCCATGGCGTTACTCGGCGGCCTGGTTCTCCCGCAGCGCCCGGGGCAGCGGGAAGAACACCGCCTCCTCGGCGGCCGAGACGGTTGCGACGCGCACATCGTAGCGCTCGGCGAAGGCGGCAATGATCTCCTCGACCAGCACCTCGGGCGCCGATGCCCCCGCGGTGATACCGAGCGACGAGATGCCTGCAAACAGCGCCCAATCGATGTCTCCGGCGCGCTGGATCAGCGCGGCGCGCGGACAGCCGGCACGCTCTGCGACCTCCTTGAGGCGCTGCGAGTTCGACGAATTCGGCGCGCCGACCACAATCATGGCGTCGACCTGCGGCGCCACGCGCTTGACGGCTTCCTGCCGGTTGGTGGTCGCGTAACAAATATCTTCCTTGTGCGGACCGACGATGGCCGGGAAGCGCTGCTTGAGCAGCGCGACGATATCGGCCGTGTCGTCGACCGAGAGGGTCGTCTGCGTCACGTAAGCAAGCTGCTGGACGTCTTTCGGCGCAAAGCGCGCGGCGTCCGCCAAAGTCTCGACCAAAGTGACCGAACCCGCCGGCAATTGCCCCATCGTGCCGATCACTTCGGGATGACCCGCATGGCCGACCAGCACGACTTCGCGGCCGCGGCGGTGATGGATTTCCGCTTCGCGGTGAACCTTGGTGACCAGCGGACAGGTGGCATCGAGTACGAACAAATTGCGTGCGCTCGCCTCCTGCGGCACCGCGCGGGCGACGCCGTGCGCGGAAAAAATCACCGGCGCGTCGGTATCGGGAATTTCCGAAAGCTCCTCGACGAAGATCGCGCCCTTGGCGCGCAAGCTCTCGACCACGAAACGGTTGTGGACGATCTCGTGGCGCACATAGACCGGCGGTCCGTAGAGTTCGAGCGCCCGCTCGACCGAATCGATGGCGCGCACCACGCCCGCGCAAAAACCGCGCGGCGAGCACAGCAACACATTCAGGCCCGGCTTTGCGATGGGCTTTTTTTCCGGTGCGGTCATCGGTTCCTGCTCAAAACGCCTTGGAATTGGGCCGCAGGGTGGTGTTCTGTCAAGCGAAGTGGTTGCGTGGTCACGTCGCCGTGCCTATATTCCGGCCACTTTTTCCGATCATCACCGATGATCTGGTGCTTCGCCCGGAAGGGCGGGCGGAGCGCAAAGGAGATTTGCCATGACGCAACCCCCGCTGATGCCGAAAGCCACCGCCGTCTGGCTGCTCGACAATACCGCGCTGACGTTCGATCAGGTCGCCGAATTCTGCAAGCTGCATCCGCTCGAGGTGAAAGCCATCGCGGACGGCGACGCGGCGCAAGGCATCAAGGGCCTCGACCCGGTGCTCACAGGCCAGCTGACGCGCGATCAGATCGCCGAGGCCGAAAGCGATCCCAATCGCAAGCTCGAACTCGCGGCACAAAAGGTTGCGATGCCGAGCGCCGCGCCGGGCAAGAAAAGCCCGCGCTACACGCCGGTGTCGCGGCGGCAGGATCGTCCCAATGCCATTCTCTGGTTGGTGCGCAATCATCCGGAACTCAAGGACGCGGCGATCATGCGCCTCGTCGGCACGACCAAGTCGACGATCGCCGCGATCCGCGAGCGCACGCACTGGAACGCCGCCAATCTGCAGCCGATGGATCCGGTGACACTTGGCCTGACGAGCCAGACGGAACTCGATTTCGAGGTCAACCGCGCCAACAAGGAAAAGCCGCCAGTGGCCGCGAGCAGCGCGACGCTGCTGCCTGCCGCCGAAACGACGAAGAAAGAGCCGGAAACGATTGCTGCGCAGGACAAGAAGTCCTCGCCCGCCGGCGATCTCGACGTCAACGCCGTGTTCGCCAAGCTCAAGCAGCTCGGCGGCGGCAACAAACCCGACAACAGCGACGAGCGCTGACCGGATTTCGGCGTCGCCAACGCTTCTGCGTCCATTAAAGCTGGGCCCTGCGTAGGAATACGCATGGCCCCTTTTTTTACGTCTCCTTTAGCTGAAGCGCCCGAAGCTCCTGCGCAAGAGCGCAGCGACTCGTTCCACACGCGGCGCGCTTCGGCCGCGCGGCCTGTCCCACCACGGTGGCCGCGCGGCCGAGATTTCGCAGCGCCGGCTCACGCCGCCTTTTTATTGACCGCAGCCAAAGCGAGCTTGGTCAGGTCCTTGTCGGTCTGCTCTTCTTCA